>CAMFEN010000172.1 GCA_945949375.1 uncultured Bacteroidales bacterium
CTCGCCTCGGTCGTTGGCGAGGTAGAACTCGATGGTGTCTTGCCGTCCGTCGTGCTCCACAAACAGCCACATGTTCTGATAGGGGTACATCTCTGTCTGTCGCACGTAAAGCAGGATCTGATAGGTTGCTGCGGTATCCTCTATCGGATAAGAGAATCGGCACACCGAGTCTTTGTGCCAGCCTATGGTGTTGGTGTCTTCAAATGCCGAGTACACGATATCCGTTCGGCACCCCGCCAGCCCCAAGGCGAGCAGGCTACTGAGCAGCATTATCCGAATTTTTCCTATCATTGTTTCGTCCGTTGTTTCTATTGTTACGTGTAGTGTTATTGCTGTTTCGGTTGTTGTTTCGGCGGTCGTTTCGGTCGTTATTGCGTGGTCGGTTGTTGCGTTTCTTGTCGAAGCGTGTGAGGTCGTCTTGTCCGACTACATTCTGGTAGCCCACTTCTTGCACATCTACCGCCGTGGTGGATTTTCCACCGAGGCTGTCGGGTTTCTCCCCGCGCTGGTTCATGGCGATAATTTCTTTTGCTCGTTCTGGTGTGATTACCTGCAAGTTAGCCGGCACTCTGGGTGCAGTGGAGTATGTTATCTCTCCCTTGAGCGGGTCGGTAGCGAAGAGGTAATAGGTGCCGTCTTTGGTCTCGAGCGGTAGGGTACGGGGTGGTAGTTGTTTTGAAGCTTCTTCATAGACGGGTACCTCGTAGTTGAGGCAGCATTTGAGTTTTGCGCACATACCAGTGAGTTTCTGCGGGTTGGGGCTGATATTCTGCAATCGTGCGGCTCCGGTGCCCACTGACGAGAAGTTGGTCATCCACGTGGTGCAGCACAGTTCGCGTCCACAAGGTCCCGTGCCTCCAATGCGTCCAGCTTCCTGACGAGCACCAATCTGCTTCATCTCGATGCGCACGCGGAAGGTCTCGGCGTACACTTTTATGAGTTGTCGGAAGTCCACGCGCCCGTCGGCGATATAATAGAAGATGGCTTTGTTTCCGTCGCCTTGGTATTCTACGTCTCCTATCTTCATCTCCAATCCGAGTGATTTCGCTAACTGCCTTGCTTTTATCATCGTCACCTGCTCTTTGGCGTGTGCCTCAGCGGCGCGTTGTTTGTCCTCTTCGGTGGCAAATCTTAGCACATTTCGTATCTCGTATCGGCTGGTGTCTATACGGTTTTTCTTTATCTGTAGGTGTACCAACCTGCCCGTCAGCACGACCTCTCCCATGTCTTGCCCCGGGTTGGCTTCTACCATGACGACGGAGCCTTTCTCCAGCGGCAGGTGCTCTGCGTTGTGGAAATAGCCTTTGCGTGTGTTCTTAAACTGCACCTCCACTAAGTCGGTTTCTTGTGCGTTCTCCGGCAGGTCAGCCAACCAGTCTGTAACAGGCAACATGTGTGCCGAATTGCGGCAGCACGCCTTGGCGGTATAGTGGCAACCTATCTCATTCAAAGTGTATTTGTTATCCATGAGTTTCTCGTTGTTTTCGTTATTTTATCCAAGATATTAAGATTCATTTATTATCAAGTACGTTTTTTTCTTTGTGGCGGATGCCGAGTGTACCATCCCGTCCCCCCTGCCTCCTCCCCTCCTTTCAGGAGAGTCGGGGGAGTTGAAGTTACCTTTGACTCTGAAAACTTATTTGGCTTTTATCGTTTTTGCTTTATCTGTTGCTATATCTTTTATTTTTTATCCTTAATCAGCACTATCATCTGCAAGCAGAGGTCAAAGAAAATCATTTTCGCGTTTCCGTTCTGCTCTATTTGGCGCTCGGCTCTTGCCAGTTCGTTCATTATTTGTTCGACGTTGCCGCTATGGATGAAGCGTGCGAACTTTGTGGAGAACTCTGCTTCGGCGTTGGTTTGGTAGTTGAGCTTGGCTTGTAGTTGCAAGTTGTAGATATAGTTCTCTCGCACTTGTTGCTGCGCATATTGCAAAAAGGCTTTCTGCTTTTCTCGACCCACTTTTGCGTCAGCCATCGTCTCGCTCCATTTTCTGAGCCGTTGCAGCGATTCGAACTTCTTCTGTTTGTCTTGCAGCACGCCCACCGTGTAGGCATCTCTCATCAGTGCCTTGAAGTCCTCCAACTGCCGGTTGTTGTCCTCATCCGATGCCATCTGTTTGCGTGCTGCCACCACGCTTCCGTTGGCAATTCGTGCGATGTCGGCAGGCACCCCTTGCCGTTGCATCTCCGCTTCGGACACTTTGCCTATCCTCACCTGCTGCACTCGCGAGAGGATGGTGCTCAAGAGAGCTTCGGGATGTTCGCTCACAAGGAGGAAAATGGTCTTCTCCGGCGGCTCTTCGAGCAGTTTGAGCAACTTGTTGGCGCAACTCACATTCATCTTCTCCGCCTGCCATATCACCATCACCTTAAACCCGTCTCCAAAGGCTTTCAGGCTCAGTTTGCGCACTATCTCTCCGCTCTCTTTCTCGTAAATCATCCCTTGCTTTGTCTCAACGCCCATCCGTTTGTACCAATCTTCCAAGTCGAAGTAGGGCGTTTCCTGCAACTGCTCTCGGAAGAGGGGGTAGAAGTCGTCGCAGACTTCTCCGCTCGTGCTTTTCACGATTGGGAAGGCGAAATGCAGGTCAGGGTGCTGCAGGTTCTTGTATTGCAAGCAAGTGGGACACACTCCGCAGGAGTCATCCTGTGTGCGGTGCTGGCAGTTGAGGTACTGTGCGTAGGCAATCGCCAGCGGCAATTTGCCTACGCCCTCCGGACCTGTGAACAACTGCGCATGGGGGACTCTCCCCTCCTGCACAGACTGCCGAAGCCTTTGCTTCACCTCTTCCTGTCCTATGATGTCCTTGAATTGCATAATAGCGGATAATCGTCTAATGGAAATGTAAATTCCTAAAATCGCCGCAAAGTTACGAAAAAAAAACGAAATCGCCAAATTTTCCCATTTATTACTTCAACAAAATTTTCCAACAAACGCCCTCTAAACTTCCAAAATATCGAACTGCGGTAGGTTTAAAAAAGACATGCTGCCTTGCGTAGTGCTTGGCAGCATGTCTTTTGACGGGGAGACTTTTTATCAGGCGTGGACGCCTGTGCCCCCGGACAGAGTGAGTTTAGAGTTGCGGACCAGCAGCAACGAGTGCTTTGCCTGCTTCGTTTCCTTCGTATTTTGCGAAGTTCTTGATGAAGCGTGCAGCGAGGTCTTTTGCTTTCTCCTCCCATTGAGCGGCATCTGCGTAGGTGTCGCGTGGGTCGAGGATAGCGGGATCAACGCCTGGGAGAGCCGTCGGTACTTCGAAGTTGAAGTAAGGAATGGTCTTGGTGGGTGCGTTGAGGATGTCGCCACCGAGGATAGCGTCGATGATACCGCGGGTGTCGCGGATAGAGATACGCTTGCCGGTACCGTTCCAGCCGGTGTTGACGAGGTATGCTTTCGCGCCGGATTTCTCCATTTTCTTCACGAGTTCCTCAGCATACTTGGTAGGATGCAGTTCGAGGAAAGCCTGTCCGAAGCAAGCGGAGAAAGTAGGTGTAGGCTCGGTGATACCGCGCTCGGTGCCAGCCAACTTAGCGGTGAATCCGGAGAGGAAGTAGTACTTAGTCTGCTCGGGTGTCAGGATGCTGACAGGAGGCAGTACGCCGAAGGCGTCGGCAGAGAGGAAGATGACGTTCTTAGCAGCGGGACCTGCGGAAACGGGGCGAACGATCTTCTCAATATGGTTGATAGGATAGGAAACGCGGGTATTCTCGGTGGTGCTCTTGTCAGCAAAGTCAATCTTGCCATCCTCTGCTACGGTAACGTTCTCAAGGAGCGCGTTGCGGCGGATAGCGTTGTAGATATCGGGTTCGCTGTCTTTGTCGAGGTTGATAACCTTTGCGTAG
>CAMFEN010000173.1 GCA_945949375.1 uncultured Bacteroidales bacterium
ACAACCGAGATTTTCGTATTTTTAAGTTCCGCTCCATGCGTGTTGGGGCTGACAAGGGGAGTCTCGTAACTATTGGTGGACGAGACCCGCGTGTAACTCGTTCGGGATATTTCATCCGAAAGTTTAAGATTGATGAGTTGCCACAGTTGATAAATGTGTTTATTGGTGATATGAGCCTTGTGGGACCGCGTCCCGAAGTGAGACACTATGTGGACTATTGGACCAAAGAGCAGTTGCGTGTGCTGGATGTGCGTCCGGGTATCACAGACCCTGCAAGCATCAAATTCCGAAATGAGAATGAACTGCTGGAGAAGGCAGAAGATGCGGAAAAGTATTACATTGAGGTCATTATGCAGGAGAAATTGAGACTCTACTTGGAGTATGTAGAGAAACATAATTTCTGGTTCGACATTAAACTTATATTCCAAACATTTTGGGTGATTATTACTGAATGAGGATTGTGTAATCACCACAAAGAAAGAGACTGTCTAACAAGTTAAATTAGGTAGCCTCTTTTTTATGTTTATTGCAATATATATAGCATCTCCGTGGCGCGGGTAACGGCAGTGTAAAGCCAGCGGAAGTATTCTGTTTGTTGCATCGGATGCCCGAATTCTGCGTTGGTAGTGCCTGACATCAAGGGCAGGTCGAGAAAGACACGTTTCCATTGTCCGCCTTGCGCCTTATGGCAAGTTACGGCGTATGCAAATCGCACTTGTAGCGCATTGTAGTAGGGTGACTCATAAATCTTTTTCGTCATTTCCTTTCGATTGCGTATCTCGGGATAGTCTTCTGCGATGCGGGCAAAGAGTTGTTTTTGCAGTGCCACGGTATCGGCGGGAGAGTCCGCCAATAAGCTGTCTATCCACAGCATACAGTCTATTTCGAAATCATAATCCATGGCTCTCATGGACGCATCTACAAAACGGAAACCGTACATCTCACGCTCGTTGCGCAGGCGCACCACTTCGAACATGTCACCATTGGCGATGAACGGCAGTTTATCATAGTCTTGCGTCCAGAAATAGTTGTTTTTGCTCACCATGAGCCGGTCGCCGGCAGAGAGCTCGTCTTCTTTCCATAATATCCGTGCGCGCACACCTTGATTGAAGAGGTTCGTGCGTTTGTTGCTACGCGTGATGATTAGCGTCTCCTCTTCGCCTACCTCGCGATAGGATTGCTCCAAGGTATCAATGAATGCCTCGCTTGACAATGTTTGCACGTCAGAAGATAGTATTGGAAATGGTTTATCAGAAAATTCATGCAAGGAATGGGTGGTAGAGGACAGCGTGAGTTGCTCTCGTATGCGTGTGGCGTTGGCTAAAATGCCTGAGTCTAAGGCTTGGCGGGCAACCTGCGTGAGGGAGAAATCCGACACCTCCAGCCCGTATCCGCGTAAGCGGTCTGCATCCAACGCAGGACTGCTGAGGCTTCCCACCGGAGGCAATTGCGCATCATCGCCTAACAGCAGCAGTGAGCAGCCTTCGCCCGAATAGACGTATTTGATGAGGTCATCCAGCAGGCTTCCGCTGCCGAAAACACCATTCTCGCGCGTGGCGGAAAGCATCGATGCCTCATCCACGATGAAGAGCGTCTGTTTGTGGCGGTTGTCAGCCAGAGAGAAGGCTTCTACGCCCAACTGCTGCTGGCGATAGATATATTTGTGTATTGTGAAAGCTGGTTTGATGGAATAGCGCGCTAACACTTTCGCTGCTCTACCCGTGGGGGCGAGCAGTACGCAGGGTTGACGTAAGCCCTCTAACGCCCGCACCAACGCACTCACCACGCTAGTCTTTCCCGTGCCGGCATAGCCCTTAAGCAGAAAGCATTTCTCGCGGCTGGGGGACACTAAGAATGCCCCCAATAACCGAAAAAGTCCCTCTTTCTCCGCATTAGGCACGAAAGGCAACTCGGCACGAATACGCTGTATGATGAAGTCCTCTAACATGTGGTCGTTTTTGTATCATATTGTTGTTTGTGGTTATTAAATCGCAATTCGTAATTCGTAATTCGCAAATAGAAATTCACTTTTTTATCAATTTATTTGGTCATGTCAAAAAAAAGCTGTACCTTTGCACCCAGTTTAGGGTAAGTCCTACACGACCAGCTCCCTCCCAATTCCCCCAGGTCCTGACCGAAGCAAGGGTAAGAGGTTGTAGCGGTGCGATGTAGACCGCTTACCCTTTTTTCGTACCATGAGTTTTGACAACGTGGTGCAAAAGTACTACTTTTTTCTGAAATACGCAAGATTTTCTCTAATTCTTGATATTTAATGGTAAATCGTAAATGGTATTATGTTTACACTTCGAAAAATACACACATCCGACGCGGCTTATCCTTGGGTGGAACAGTTATGGCTTTCTTCTTTTCCCCGCAATGAGCGGCGCGATATTGAGGCGCAGCGCTACAATATTGATGCGCGTGCCAACTTCCATTGCTTGTTGGCGGAGGACGATGGGAGAACGGTAGGCTTTATCACCTATTGGCATTTTGGCCATTTCTGCTCTGTGGAGCATTTGGCGACCGAGCCCGCATACCGAAACAAAGGCTATGGTGCGCTAATCCTCTCAACGCTCAACACTCAACGCTCAACCTCTATGCCTTTTGTATTGGAGGTAGAGATGCCGACTGACGATCTTTCGCGCCGCCGCATTGCTTTCTATGAGCGCAATAGTTTCACATTGTGGCGCGATTGTGCTTATCAGCAACCTCCTTACCGCATAGATGATAAGCCGCTGCCTATGCTCCTTATGGTACGAGGAAGTCTTGAGCCGAAAAGGGACTTTGCGCGTGTGAGAACAACTATCCATCGTGAGGTGTATGGTGCTATGTAGGAGATCAGATTGAGCTAATGAAGAAGGATGAAGAACATAGGATGAAAGACTAAACAGTTTCGACGCTGAAACACACAGACGAAGGTAAATCGTCTTTTATCCTTCATCCTTTATCCTTTATCTTTTTAAGAAGCCGCTGCATACTAAATTCGATTCATTTAATGAAAAACCGGGGGTACTTTGCGCCAATAGTACCCCGTTTTTGAACCACTTAGTCCCTTTTATTGACTTTACTAAGCCTTTATGGTAGTAGATTACTAAATTGCTATGTAGCAAATGTAGCAAATGAAGCAATAACATTTGCTACAAATGCTTCATTTGCTACATTAAAATTTAGTATTCATTTGTGTATTTCATTTCTTTTTCGTAACTTTGCAGGCGAAAACGATTGGAATGAAACGTAATAGTCTTTCATCTTGTTTCCTTCATCTTACATTTTGATAAAGAATATGAACCTTAAACACATTCTATTATTGGCAATGGTTGCCTTGACTGCAGCGGGTTGCGGCTCGCACAATGAGCGTTCGGATAAGGCTTGCTCCGGCTCGTCGGAAACCCCTATCAGCAAGCCTGAGATAACCCTCTCGGACGGTGTATTCTCTCCCGAAGCCCTGTGGGCTATGGGGCGTATCGGCAGCGTGGTGCCCAACGAAGAACTATCGATGGTGGCATACACGGTGTCGTACTACAGCGTGGCGGAGAACCGCTCGACCACGTGGGTGCGGGTGTGCGAATATTGCCCGTCTAATTTGGGCAAACCTGCGTTGCGCATAGTTGATGAGTTCGTGGGGGGACAGCCCGCTTGGACGAACGACGGGAGGTTGCTCTATATGAAGGGCGGGAAGGTGTGTCTGACCGATTGGAAAGACCACAGCCGCGACCTAACGTTGACGGGGTTTGAGCAGCCTATCGAGGGCTTCCTGCTCTCGCCCGACAACAAGCAGATTCTCTTGGTTTCAACGGTGAAAAGTCATCCCACGACGGCAGACCTGTACCCCGACCTGCCGC
>CAMFEN010000174.1 GCA_945949375.1 uncultured Bacteroidales bacterium
ACCCGTACAGATAGTGGCTACCCGACTCTTTACAAACTGCATGGTGTCGTATATGCCCAGTCCTGCATACACCGAGCCGCCCGGGGTATTCAGATAGATGGAAATATCTTTGTCGGAATCCACAGAGTCAAGATACAGCAACTGCGCCTGTATCACGTTCGCAGTATAGTCGTTCACCTCAGTACCAAGGAAGATAATCCTATCCATCATCAGGCGTGAAAACACATCCATCTGCGTTACGTTCAGTTGGCGCTCCTCCAAGATAGACGGACTGATATAACTATCACTTGCCACCATTGGCGCACGCATACCGTCTTGCATCACTCTCTCTACATGCATCGAGTTCATTCCTCTGCTCGTTGCAAACTTCAAAAAATCATTCATATTTATCGTTATTAGATGTTTTAGACCACTTCGTTGTCCGACCGCTTCGTTGAACGACTTATTTAGTATCTGCCACTCTATGACCATATCAGTCTTTCAGCGCGAAGCGCGGTCTGTCCTTACTTTTCCTACATTCTGCTCTGCCACGGGGATAATCTCCACCCCGTGCGCCTGCAAGAAGCTCGTCAATTCAGCGTTTTGTCCTAACAGTCCTACCCACCATTCCGCCTCATCCAGTGTGGTAAAACCCATCACGCGTAGTGCGCACCCTGTACCGAAGACAGGCATCTTCTGCAAATCGAAGTCGCGAATCAGGAACTGCGAGAAATTGAATAGTGCCACCTCATACTGCATCTGATTGAGCAACGTCTCGTCCGCCTCTTTCAGCACCAGCAACACCACAGAAGCCACGTTGCGTTCCTCTGTCCATTGACTTTCATCTCCTCCGCTTTGTTCCTCTTCTGCCTCTGTAGGCACAGTCTCTCCTCGCAGGGTTGCGAGGTTACCCGTGCCGCCACCTTTCTGCGACTCCATCCCCTGCCCCATCATCGCCAGCATGTCTTTCGCCATCGCCCCCAACTCGCTTTCCGGATACTTGCTCACCATGTCTCGCAACGCATCAGCAAATGCCTCTTGCCCCTCGGTACGAGCCACAGAGACGGCATTCAGAAAGAGGAAACGAGGCATAAGTGGCGACAGCGGGTAGTTAGCCTCTGCATACTGTTTGTTTTGCTTCACCGTCGCAAATTGACCCGCTGTAAACGCTTTATAAGTCCCCTCATAGAGCGAATCTTGCTCAGCCGCCATGTGACGCAAACGCTCGAAATAGTCCGGTTGCGAGACGATATATGCCTGCTTCGAATCGGGATAATGGGTCATTATCTCTTGCGCCAACCGTTGCCTCTCCGTATTATCGCCCGCACGCAGAGCCCGCAGATAGTACATGTAGCAAAGGTCCAACAAGTCGCGGTGGTGCGGATAGCGACGGCATAACTCCTCAAAGGTGGCATCTGCTAGCACTTGGTCCTCCATCTTATCCTGGTAGATATACACCATGTTCACCAACGCCTGCCGTATCAGGCTGTCCGACAATGCCAAGTCTGCCTCTGTCTTCGGTATCTGTTGCAGGTAGTATTCGGGCTTATGGTTGTCCGTTTCTGGTACAACAGCAGACTTTTGACCATCCCCCATCACCGTTGAGTCCGAAGAAACATCCGTATCATCCTCCGACTCATTATCTGCCATCATAGGCGTGGAAACTGTCTTTGACAGTCGCCGCCAGTTGTCCTCCAGCGTGCGAGTGCCCCATTTCTTTTGAAACTCCTGCTTGCCGCTGCGCATCAACTGCGGATTATAGAAATACCAGTCCGCATTTCCTCCGTTCCCACCGAGCATATTCGCCGTGTTCACGCTCTGCAAACCGCCGTTGGCAGCCTCGCGCTCTGCTATCAGCGCAGCCTCTGCGTCCGCGGCTTCCTGCTTAATCAAGTTTTCTATCAAGCGTTCGATTATCGCCCGCTGCTCTTGCTCCGACAAGCGGCTCAAGCGTTGCAACGAGTCTTGCAGCACCACCACTTCGTGCTCCACAATCAACTCATCCAGCACCTCAGAACGCCGCTGAATACGGACAAAATCGTCATTATCTGCCGTCAGTATGGTTATCGCCTCGCGGTAGCAGGGCTGCGCCTCTACGTACTCTTGGCGACCATAGTAGATATCGCCTGCCTTGACCAAGATAGCCGCTTTCTGCATACCCGCCTGCGTGGCTTTCTCTATCGCCATCTGGTAATGCGCCAAAGCCTGCGCCGTATCGCCGGCAGCCAGATAGATATTGCCCATCGTGCCGTAGATATAGTCCAACTTATCTTTGTATTTCGCCTGCTTCGCCATCTGCCGCAGTTGCTTGAGAGAGGACTTGCCTTTCAGTTGAGCAATACGAACACGCGCATTGAAGTCCATCTCCACGGGAGGCGTCAACTTAATCACTTTCTTGTAAGCATTTATCGCCTCCTGCTTATTGCCCTCATGCTCATAGAGTTGCCCCAACACGTACTCAAAGCGCGGGCGATACACCTTTCTTTTCTCATCGGGAGCGGCAATCTTAACAAACGGGAGGGCAGCCTTGTATTGCTTTGTCTTGAGCAATATATCCGCGCTCACCGCCGAATACAGCGAAGCATGCTTCCTGTTCAGGTCGTCCACCTTCACCTTGTGCAGCATGTCCTCTGCCTCATACAGCCAGCCCAACTCTCCATACGCGCGCGCTATCCATAGTTGGCAACGAGCGACCATGTCGGGGTCGTTCTGATAATGCTTCATCACATACGAGAAAGTACCGATGGAACCGAGGAAATCTGCCTTATGAAACTCTGCCTCGCCCAGTCGTATCCACGCATTGCCCATCTCCGCATTGAACTCCTCCGATTGAAGCCACAACTTGTATTTTGGGTCATTGCGTTTCTTCGGGTCAGGCTGAGGTTTCTTCTTGATAGAGTGCAACTTAATGCACTTGCGGCATTTCTCTATCGTTACATCCATCTTGGCTGCCGACGATGCTGCCGCCTGATGGTTGCTCACGGGATACAGGTTCAGCACCTGAGAGTAGTCATCCACATTGGCGGTCTGTATGGCTTGCAGCCCCTCTTCATAGGCATGATTACCGTTGTACAAGATGTTGTACCTCACCTTCATCTGGTGGTACGCCCGCGTTGCTGCCGTATTCTTCTGCGTAGAACAACTCGTAGCGCACAAACACGCCACGAGCAGTCCCAAGCAATAAACGATATTTCTTATCTTTCGAAACATGTATCTACCTACGGTCCGACTCCCTCCCTTTGTAGGGAGGGTTGGGGTGGGTCTCTAATCCTTTCACATGCGACGGTGCTGCCACAAACTCTTTCAGATAATACGGCTCATAATAGGCTATCTCCTTCCCCGACAAGGCTTTCCCTTGCTCTGCCAGCACGCCCATATACTTTGCTTCGGGCACTATACCCCCGATAAAACGGACAGGATCTCCCCCATTCAGCACCTCCTGACACTTAGCTGCGCCATCGCCAAAATACAGCACCTCTCCCTTTGGGAGCCATCCTCCGTCTTCCACCACCTTTGCCTGCACCGGAAGCACCTCCTGCAAATCGCCGTCATACACTGCCGTATAGACCTCCATTCGACGCGCGTCTATCATCGGACAAAGATAAACATCTCTGCGTTCAACGGGCGCTGCACTCGCAGCCGCCACACAGAGCACCTGCAGCGTCGGCACGGGTATCAACGGCACATCTAAACCATAGCAAATACCTTTGGCGGTACTCGTGCCGATACGCAATCCCGTGTAACTGCCCGGACCCGCCGACAGTGCTACCGCCTCTATCTTCAACCCTTTCGACCTCACTTCAGCCAGCAACTCCTCTACAAACACAGGCAACATCTGAGCATGATTCGCACCCTCGCGAC
>CAMFEN010000175.1 GCA_945949375.1 uncultured Bacteroidales bacterium
TCAGTCCATAGCGAACCACTTGCCCGAATAGGCTTTCCCAAAATGTCGGTTGCACCGCTATGTGCAGCACACGGCTTGTGCCTGCCCATTGCCCTGTGCCGTTGGTCGCCTCTATCTCTAATAGGTACTCCCCGGGTTGCAGGTCTTGAAAAATCACCTCATCCGTACTGCTCGCCTCGCTCCACGCGGGCACGCTGCTGCCCGTCTTGTACCATCGCGTGCGGTACTGCAACCGCGCGTCCGTACGATAATCCAATGCCGCAAAACCTATCGCCACGCTGCGTTCCTGGGGGCTGAGTACGATGGTGTCGCACCGGTCGGCGGCGTAGTCCACCGCCTCGCCGTTCTTCTTGACGGAGCGGATAGCGATACGCGTCTCATCTGGAAGTACGCGGAACGCGCTGTCTGCTATCGCAAGGATTCCTCTGCTCGTCGATAGCAACCAGGTATCCCCCCGCCAATGCACCGGACGCACCTCGCCCATCTGCATAGGCATACCGAAGAAACTGCTGCCGTAGTTCACCACCTCGCCCTTATCTGTGTGCAGCAGACTGATACCGTTGTTCTCTTGAATCAGCAGCACGCTGTCGTTCCATACCGCCAACTGATAGACAGCGTCGCTCGCTAGCCCCTCCTGCCGAGTCAGGTGGCGGAAAACCACGGGACTCGCTTCGCTATCGCCTGCCCACTGCGCCATATCTGCTATGTCCACGCCCCCGCCGGCTGTCGCCACATATAGTTTGTTCCCCATCTGCGCAATGTCCATCACCGCGTTGCTGCTCAGGCTGTTCGCACGCTGCGGCTCGCGCTGATATAGGCGAAAGACGGCACTATCCGAATAGATATTGTCTATCATCCCGAGACCGCTACTTGTGGCTGCAAACAGTCTGCCGTCTGCCAACAGAAGCAGCCGCCGCACCTGCAAACCCTTGCCATACACTGCCCCTTCGCACACAATCCCGCCGCCGAAACTCGCCATCCATATCCGCCCGAGGCTATCCTCCACCATTTCATACACATTTTTTGCATCCACCTCGCTCTCGCCTATAAGCACCTGCGACAGCCTGCGCAACCCCTGCGCATCGTTATCACACTTGCGTATCCTGCCACGCACCACGCTCCCGGGCTTGCGACCCATCCATATTGTCCCGCGCCGGTCTTCCAGTATGGCATACACTCCCTCGCCGCGCTCGGCATAACACACGCTCCCGTCGCGTAGCAATCCCATCGCCCTCGCCTCGCGTTGTGTCAGCATTTCCCCCCGCGGCTGAACTTTGCTTGCCACATACACACCATTGCCGTCCACCAACCAGCGGTTCCCCTGCCGGTCGCGATAGTCGCGCGTGATTCCCCAAAGTGTGTCTCTTCCCAATATCTTGACTCCTTGCTCCTTGTTCTTCACTTGTATCGCCCGCGCATGCTCTTCCTGCATTTTTCGGATTCCCTCTGCCTCCGAAAGGCTGTCTAATCCTTCGAACCGACAAGTCTGCGTGTTAAACAAAAACAGACGGTCTTCCACTAAACACAGCAGATTCCCGTCTTCGCGCAGTTCTATATTCCGTATTCTGTCCGAGGGCAGCGCCACGCCGTCGCCGGGTTCGCTCGTGAAGCATACAAAGCGACTACCGTCGTAGCGGTTCAACCCATTCCATGTGGATATCCATACCATTCCCGTCGCGTCTTGCACCACGCGCGTGATATGGTTATGGCTCAGTCCGTCCCGCTCATCCAAGTAGCGCAAACGATACTCGTTGCTCTCGGCAACACCAATATGCGTGGCACACAACAATACAACCCCCACCAATCGGTAAGCGGTCTTTCTGAACCTAAAATGAGTCATTCGTGGCATATGATTTACGCATCGTAAATAACGTGAGTTCGATATAAGCGCACTATTTCAACGGTCGAAGAGTCATCCGCCGTCATCCCATGGAAACAGTCCGATTTTTAAGATTTCCTCTCCGATAGCCAGCTGCGAAAAGGTCGTGTGTTTTTCGCGGGTCTCCCGCGGGCCTTTCGCAGGTCGTCCGCAACCTAATCACGCACAGAAAATGTCCGATTGTTAAGAATTGGCTCACACGGTGCTCACAATTCATAATGCATAATTACCTTCTCCACCAGCGCCTCCAACTCTGCTTGCGCCTTCTGCAGGTCATCGTTGGTGATGATATAGTCGAACTTCGGCGCGTCTTCCAACTCGATACTGGCTTTCCCCAACCGCTTCTGAATCATCTCTTCCGAGTTGTCGCGTCTGCCGTGCAGGCGGCGCGACACCTCCTCCACCGAAGGCGGCGCGATGAATACTGCTGCCGCCTCGTCGCCGAAGATACGCTTCAGGTTCAGTCCCCCCTTCACATCGATGTCGAATACCGCCGTCATGCCTGCTGATTGGATGCGCGTGATCTCACTACGCAGCGTGCCGTAGTAAAGCCCCTCGTACACCTGCTCATACTCTATAAAATCGCCGTGGGCGATGTGTTGCTCAAACGCCTCGCGGGAGACGAAGTAGTACTCCCTGCCGTCCTGCTCCTGCCCGCGCGGAGCCCGCGTAGTGCATGATATACTCAGCGCAAACTGACCCGGGAACCGACTCAGCAGGTGCTTCACCATAGTAGATTTACCGCTCCCACTCGGAGCACAAAAAATAAGAATCATAAAGTTGTTGGATTAAGGATAAAGGACTTTCTTTGGATAAAGGATGAAGGACACAGGATTAAAGACTAAATAGTTTCTACTCTGAAACTCAACAGACGAAGGTAATAAGTCTTTTATCCTTCATCCTTTATCTTTTATCCTCAATAGACGAAGGTAATAAGTCTTTCATCTTTTATCTTTTAGTGAGCGTAGCGAACGGTCTGGTGTCCTATAGCACATTCAGCACCTGCTCTTTGATTTGTTCGAGGATATCTTTCATCTTCACCACGATAATCTGCATTTCGCTTTGGTTGCTCTTGCTGCCCAGCGTGTTGATTTCTCGTCCCATCTCCTGTGCGATAAATCCGAGTTTCTTACCTACGCCGCTGCCATTTCCTTGCATGGTCTCGCGGAAGTATTGGATATGATTCCTTAGACGCACCTTCTCTTCGTTGATATCCAGTTTCTCAAGGTAGTAAATCATCTCCTGCTCCAACCGATTCATGTCCACCTTCTGCCGTGTCTCTTCGGACAACTGCTCGAGGTTGCCGAACAACCGCCCGCGTATCTTCTCCACGCGGCTCTTCTCATAAGGCTCCACCTCCGCCAGCAACGCGGCGATACCGTCTAATTTCTCGGTGAACATACGCTCTAACGAAGCGCCCTCTTGTGTGCGGAAAGCGATGAAATGGTCTATCGCGCGCATGAGCGTCTCTTTCACTACCGCCCATTGCTCCTCGCTGATGCTGCCCTCTTCCTGCACCCGCAAGACATCGGGCATACGTAGGATAGCACTTGTCAGCCCCTCTTCCGCCATCCCCAACTCCGCTTGCAGACTGCGCAACTCCTTATAATAATAAGCAAACGCCTCTTTGTTGATGGGTGTGAACGCCATACCGGGTACGCAGACGTCCACTGGGGACGCAGGCGTCTCGCCTGCGGTTATTCTCACGCTCTCCAATTGTATGCTCAAATCCACTTTTCCGCGCTCCAAGCGTTGATTGATAATCGTGCGAATCTCCAATTCTTTGTTGCGCAACTGCGGAGCCATGCGCGTGCTCAAATCCAGCGACTTGGAGTTCAGTCCCCGCAGTTCCACAACAATCTTTGTATTTTCCATTTGGCTTTCGGCTTTGCCATAACCGGTCATTGATAGTATCATATCGTGTAGTGTATTTAGTGTTCAATCTCTTTGTTTTGCAG
>CAMFEN010000176.1 GCA_945949375.1 uncultured Bacteroidales bacterium
AACCGGTGGACAAACGCTATACTTTCGATACGTATGCGGGCGATGAAGCCGGCAGGATGGGGAAGTATATCGCCATCAAGGTGCTGCCGTATAAGAGTTATTCGGGTACGGAGTATTCCGGCGTTATCTATGTGGATAATGTTACCATCAGCGACAAGGAGACTTGCATCATGCCGACGCAGGTACGTGTGGCAGAATACAGCAACGACACGGTGCGTCTCACGTGGCAAGCCGAGGAGAAGATCGGCACCTTCCGCGTGCGTATCTTCGACCATGCGGACGCCGACTTCGATACAGATATTCCCGTGAAAGACACGTTGGTAACCGATACGACGCAGGCTGTTGTCCGCGGGCTTGACGGCAATACGCTGTACTATGCTACGGTACGCCGCGAATGCGACGCTGCGGACGGCAACAGCCGTTGGAGCACCGTAACCTCTTGGAGGTCGGAGTGCGAGAACGTGCAAACCCTACCCTATGTGGAGACCTTTGAAGGCTATACGGCGAATGCACCTGCTAACTGCTGGGGAGAACTGACGGATAGTTATTCAAATCCAGGCGGGTCTACTACTGTGCATGCGTATGTGAGCACTTCTGCTAAGAAAGATGGCGATTATGGCTTGAATCTGCAATATGGCAACCAAAAAGCAGGAAAAGCCATCACACCGAAACTGGATGTTACTACGCTGAAAGATGTGGTGCTCTATTTCGATGCGCGTTCTTCCTCCTCTTCTGCTGCCACGTCATTGTTGATAGAGGCGGTGGAGTCGCAGGCAGTGGATGCAGCATCGGTAACGATCACCACGGTAGATATCCCCACCGCTTGGCAGACTATCTATCTGAAGTTAGCCGACGTATATACATCTGCACAGCCATATCAATACCTGCGCTTTAGCGTGGCAGGCAAGCAGGCTATCTATATGGATAACCTGCATATCACGACCAACCCGAATGAGGTGGTTCCTGTCAACGCATTGAGCGTGAAGAATGTGCGCGATACCTCGGCAATCATTTCCTTTGCGGAGAGCACGCCGGGGATAAGCAGTTGGAAAGTGGAGTATGGTGTGAAAGGCTTTGAGCCGGGCACAGGCATGGTGCTTACGCTGGACACCACGGCTTGCACGCTCACCGGACTGGTTTCGCTTACATCGTATGATGTGTATGTCAAGTCGAATGTGTCGGGTAGCGCGTATGTAGGTCCGCTGTCGTTCACTACGGTGAAACCCGCGGCATCGCTGCCGTACTACTATGGCTTCGAGGATGCTGACGAGAATGCCAACCTCTGGACGCTCACCAATGTGAATGCAGTCGGCAATCCTTGCCCCAACACCTTCACCTTCGGCGATGCGGCGAATGTAGGCGGCACGGGCAATACCTCGCTCTATGTGCAATACAACGGTCAATACGGCTACTGTCCGATGCAGGCAGACGGCAACATCGGTTTGTCGTACGTATGGGCTACGCGCAATGTGGACATCCCCTCAAAGGGTACCTACGTGGTAGGCGTGAAGGCACGCTGCCCGGGTAACAAAAAGGTGGACAACGAGACGACGGACTACATGGTAGTGGCTTTGGCTCCCGCTGTATGCACCCCCTTGGCTTCGAACATAATGCGCCCCGATGGGACCAACGGCAGTGCAGAAACTACAAAAACGGCATACAACGAGTTTAATATCGTACCGACCGAGACTATCTGCGGCGTTTCTGACTATACGGAGTTCTCCGGCAAAGCCGTCATCACGGAGCCCGGGATATACCAGATAATGCTCTATTGGTACAATCCTTCTGTCAGCGAGGCACCGGGCACTATCTACGAGCCTGTGGCTGTGGATAGCGTATGGGTGGAGGAGTACGGTTGTACCACGCCATCCCACCACCACTTGACTGCCCTTTCCGATACGGAAGCCATCGTAACATGGGAAGCCGGTGGTAACAAGAATTTTGAGGTAATCGTCTCGCGTTATCGCAAAGCGGCACAGCCCGAATTGCTTGAGGAGCAAGATATGGTGGCGCACTCGTTCGTAAGCGGAGAGCCCGTCTTCCACGTGGCTAACCTCCTGCCAAACACGACCTACGCGCTCTATCAGCGTACGATTTGTATGGACGGGAACACCGAGTGGATAGAGTTTGATTTCACGACGGAATGTATCGATGAGCAGTTGCCTTATACGGAGACCTTCTCTCAGACACCTTCTTGCTGGACGCTTTCGGCAGACACGAAGGCTTCTACGAGGAAGTATCTCACCGCCGAGATGAAGGCGAATGGCGAAGAAGCCGAGGTATGGACGTGCCTCACGTTGCCGGCAAACGGCTTGGCGGTATTGCCCGACTTCGGGAAGCCCGTACAACAATTAGGTATCAGCATGGCTACGTTCAATGGTCTAAGCACCACATCGACTTATACTATCGGCGTGATGACTGACCCGTGGGATGCAGAGACCTTCGAGTCAGTGATGGTAGTACCGACGAAGATGACCCTCTCGTCCTCCAGCAGCGAAGGGAACCCCCTTGTGTTGGAGACGGTGCAGAAACTCTTCAACCTCTACAAGGGTGATGGTCGCTATATCGCTATCAAGGGCGATGCCTCGGCGGTAACGAATATCAAGTATATCACGGTAGAGCAGTTGCCCTCGTGCATCATGCCGATGCAAGTGGAGATAACGGATATCCAAGAGACCTCCGTGGTGGTCAACTGGCTCACGGGTACGGAGACGCAATGGCAGATTGCTTGCGGTGTGGATACGCTGACCGTAAGCGAACAGCCTTTCACGCTCACAGGCTTGCAGCAAGGTCAGACCTACTCGCTCGCTGTTCGCGCGCTCTGCGAGAACAACGAAGAGAGTGGATGGTCGCAAGAGGTGCAGTTCACCACCAACTGTGGTGTCAACGCGATGCCGCTGACCATCGACTGCGATGCGCTGGCGGACGAAGCCGGTACAGATGTCAACTTCACCTTGCCTAACTGCTGGCAGCAGTTGCGCTCTACCATCTCGCTCGACTCGCTCAACCGGCAGACTAAGTCTGCTACCGAAGTGCTGGAGCGACTGCCCAAGCAGACAACGCGCAACTACTATACCTACTATGACTATAAGGCAGGTGTACCTTACCAGCGCAACTTGGATACGTACTTCGGCGGCAAGGCGCACTTGATGACAAACTGTTTCCAAGATGATATGACTGCCAACAAGGGTACATACTACAAATGGCTCGTTTTGCCAGCGATAGAGGCGAACGAAGGCACGCAGTTGTCTTTCGCCCTCGCGTGGGCAAATATGCAGGGCACCACGTTCTACAACCCGAACAATGGCACATACAACCCCGTGGAGCCGGTAGATTTCCGCATCGTAGTATCGGAAGACGGCGGACAGACCTATCAGTCATTGCAAAAGATAGACTTGGCGCAGCATGACAGCACCTTCCAACAGATGGAAGTAGATTTGTCGGCGTATGCCGGTAAGGACATTCAAGTAGGTTTCTACCATGCGATGCGTTATAGTTATTCTACAAACTTGTTGCCGGCTATCCGTTTAGCGGACGTGCGTATCAACTGTACAATGAATTATCCGATTAGCGATGTGGCTTGCGAGGGCTACGATTACACGCGCAACGGCTTCGTCATCAGCAAGGACTCGTTGCCTGCGCCAATGCAGCATAAGCAATACACGCGCTTTGCTGCCAACAAACAGGCGAGCGGTTGCGATAGCATTGTTACCCTCACGCTGACGACCGAGGTGTCGGCTGTAGATACAGTTTATGCAACTATCTGCGAGGGGTCGTCGTATAGTTTCGGTCCGTATGACCTCACCAAGCCTAACCAAGAAGG
>CAMFEN010000177.1 GCA_945949375.1 uncultured Bacteroidales bacterium
GCCTATGGTGCGTTTTCCTTGGTGATCGCGGTAGCACATTCCCCATCCGCAGTTATCATCGTCGCGCCACGGCGATTGTCGGTCGAAGTCCCATTGGTCGCCGATGTATGCCACGGTGTATCCTTCCTCAACGGCATATGAGCCCGGCAGGATGCCTGCTCGCAGGCTGTCTGCAAACCACTCGGGACCATAGACCTCGTCGAAGGCATCTACGATAAGCGCGGGAGATGTATCGCCTTTGGCGGATAGGAAGGCACTCACTACTGCGCCGGGTAGGCTCTGCCCGCCGTCGTTTACCGCCACTACATAGAAGTCTGTTTTCACTCCCCGCTCGGCTTCTATCCTTGCTTGGGTGGTTTTGGTGGTGGCGATGAGTTTCCATTGGGTGGCGTCGCCGTTGCGGCGGTAGATCTCATAGTGTGTGGGCATGGCGCTTGCTTCCAGCGTGTCCGCCACAGGTCGCCAAGTGAGTTGCCATCCCCCATCGGCGTAGTCGATTGCCACTTCGCGTATAGGCAAGGGTTGCACTACGGCATTGGCTCCGCAGAGGTAGCGTAGCACGCCTTTGTATATCGCGCGGGCAGCGATAAAGCGGAAGCGTGGGTCAAGCCCGTAGCGCATGTCTGCCATGTTCTTGTGGCTCAGTATCTCGAGGAGCAACGAGGGGACGAGCGGGTAGCGCGATTCGCAGTAGTTGGCGTTGTGCAGTTGCCGCCGCGTCCATTCGGGTGCCATAGTTAGGCGTATGTCTTCCACAAGTTGGGTCTGCACGTAGTCGGCAAGGTCTCGATTGACCTGCCGTGAGATGCCGTTGGGGAACTGCTTATTGCCGTCTTCATCGTGGTCGGTGTAGATGGCGAGTGTGCCAATGATGGTGGTGTCGTTGCCTGCGTCGTAACCGTCGGTATGAAGGGCGAGGCACAGGTCGATGGGCATGCTAAGTCCCTCGGCGGCGGGGTTGGTGCGGCTGCCGCCCGTGAGGTAGTTGACCCATAGTCCGCGGCATTGGAGGTCGGCTTTGTAGTCGTCGTTGCCTTCGTATTTATTCCAGACGGTGTCTGCAAATCCGATATGCTCGAGCCAGTAGCGTGCGCCTTCCGTCCAGCGTGGTAGCCCGCTGTCGCCTGTTTCCCATGCCTGCGGGTCGTTGAGGTTCGGGCGGGGTTGGAGGACAGTGGCACCGGCGTTCTCGAGCATGGTAACCACGAGCCGCGCGTATTCTATGGAGTAGAGGTCTTCGACGGTGTTCCAGAGGGTGGCGCGTTGCCAAATCCAACCCTCACGGGCATGGTTGTAATACGTGCCGTGGCTCGCCCAGAGGGCGATGCGCCTGTCGGAAAGTGCGCCTTTGGTTGGGTTGACTGTGGTAGGTGTTGCCCAGTCATAGTGCGGGTACTTGCTCTTGCGGCGCTGCAAGCGGTCGGGGATGAGTTCGGAAAGTTCGTATTTGTTGGTGTAGATGCTTACTTTCCCGCGTGGGTGTCCTAATACCCACAGGCTGACCTGCTTGCGCATAGCCGTCAATTCGGAGGGGGTGAAGACTACACCGCCCAGGACTCCGTTGGTGCGCACGGTGATGTTGCTGCCGTTGACACGTACTTGCTTTACTTTGACGCGCGGCGACCACGCGGAGGAGAACGGTACATAGCGCGCTTGCAGCGAGTCGGCAAGCGTTTGCGTATCTACCGCCAATGCGTCGGCGGGCAGGAGAAGCAACAAAAGGAATATAATGGTGGGGAGGATATGTTTGGTAAGTAGTCTCATTGTCGTTATCAAGAAAAAGCGTGCAAAGTTACAAAAAAATCTCAACATACGCAAGCCCCGTTTGCACTTTATCCAATGTTTGTAGGTTTTTTCGGATGCTAAAAGCTGGTGATAGACTTGTTAATCACATACTAATCACCTACTAATTAATCACCTACTAATCACCTACTAATTAATCACCTACTAATCACCTACTAATCACCTACTAATCACCTACTAAAAACGGCAGGGGAACTTTATGGGGGCAGATGGTGGGGGTAGCAGGGGAGACGCTTGTATTTGACTTTTTTAGCAGGCGAGGACGCCTGCGTACCCGGACAGGATATGGCGATTTACTATTTGACTTTTTAGCAGGCGAGGACGCCTGCGTACCCGGACAGCCTTGTTGCGGAGAGGGGAGAAGTGTTGCATTTTGCATGGGGAATGGAAAAAAGTGCAAATTCTTTTGCATAATTCAAAAAATAGCAGTAACTTTGCGGCGCAAATTCAAAATGTAGAATAGAGCAATGAAAGCGTTAGTGAAACGGTATGCCGAGCGGGGCATTTGGATGGAAGAAGTACCGATGCCCGAAGTAGGCGTGAACGATGTGTTAATCAAGGTGAAGAAAGCCGCAATATGCGGTACGGACCTGCACATGTACAAGTGGGATAAGTGGTCGCAGAGCCACTGCACTCCGCCTTACACGATGGGTCATGAGTTCGTGGGCGAGGTCGTGGAGATAGGTGCGGGTGTGCGCAACACGCAGGTGGGTGATCGCGTAACCGCCGAGGGGCATATCGTGTGCGGCCACTGCCGTAACTGCCGCCGCGGGATGGGGCATGTGTGCGAGAACAGCCTGTCGGTGGGTATCTTCGGCAAAGATGGCGCGTTTGCAGAGTACGTAACTATTCCCGAGAGCAATATCGTGCATGTTCGCCCCGAGATTCCCGATGACTTTGCGGCAATAATGGACCCGTTTGGCAACGCGACACACACGGCATTGGCATTCCCGTTGCTGGGTGAAGATGTGCTGATTACAGGCGCGGGGCTGATTGGTACGATGGCTGCGGGCATCTGCCGCTACGCCGGCGCAAAGCATATTGTGGTAACCGACCTGAACCCGCTGCGGCTGGAGATTGCGAAGAAGATGGGTGCGACGCTGACGGTGGACGGCTCGAAAGGCGAGACCGTGGAGGGCGCGATGAAGCAACTGGGTATCAAGGGTTTCGACGTGGGATTGGAGATGTCGGGTGCGCCTGCGGCATTCAACGATATGATTGCGCACATGTACAAAGGCGCGAACATTGCGCAGTTGGGTATCCTGCCCGACGATACGAAGGTGAATTGGTCGGACGTGATATTCAATGCGCTGACTATCAAAGGCATAACGGGTAGACGCATGTGGGAGACATGGTATCAGATGGAGCAGATGCTGCTCGGCGGACTCGACCTGTCGCCTGTGATTACCCATCGCTTTGCCTTCGACGACTTCCAAAAAGGCTTCGACATCATGGAGTCAGGGCAATGCGGAAAGGTGCTGCTGGAGATTGGATAAGGCGAAACAACGGTAAAGTGGCATAATTTTTGTAGTTTTGCAAACAATTGTGCGTCTAATAAGACGAATTTATTAACTATTCACATTATATAATTTGAGAAAATGAAGAAACTAATTGTATCTGCTTTGGCTTTGCTGAGCACTTTTAGTTTGGCATTCGGACAGTCTCGCGAGGGATTGACGGAGTACAAACTGGACAATGGTTTGACCGTATTGCTATGGGAAGACCACGACCAGCCGGACGTAACCGGCTATGTGGCAGTGCGCGCAGGTTCTATCGACGAACCTGCTGAGTACACCGGTTTGGCGCACTACTTGGAGCACATGCTTTTCAAGGGGACAGACCGTATCGGTGCATTGGACTGGGAGAAAGAGAAAGTGCACTACGAGAACATTATCGCGCTGTACGATTCCTGCGCGGTAGAGACCGACGAGGCGAAGCGTCAGTATTTCATCACGCGCATCAACGAAGAGTCGATTGAGGCAGCGAAGTACTCTACCTGCGAGGACTTCTTCATCCTG
>CAMFEN010000178.1 GCA_945949375.1 uncultured Bacteroidales bacterium
TGGAGATAGGCGAACCTATCTTCCCCGACAAGACGCAAGCCCGCGGGCAGGAGGTGGAGCGTATGCGCACCGAGGCACACCTGCGCATGGAGCGCATGGCAGGCATCACCCACAACTCGTGGCCCATCAGTTCGGGCAACGCGTAAGCGAAGCATTTGCATTGTATTCTTTATTATTTTTGCATTAGTTATCGTGTAATTGTTCATCAATAATTTGCAGTTAAAAGAACAAGAGGCTGTCTAACAAGTCAAGTTAGGCAGTCTCTTTTATTTTGGAAATAGTCCGCGAGCGGGTAATAATTAGCGCAAAAACCCTTATTTTTTCAAGACGTTTTCGATATTAATTGGATATGGAGTAGGTTCGCATCAGGGGTGTCCCTGCAAAAATACATTTTTATTTGTGTATGTCATTTTTTTTTTGTAACTTTGCGGCGTTTTTTAGGATGAAGGATAAAGTCTTATGGATGAAAGACATATTACTTTTGTCTAAGCGTTCGTCCAAAAAATAAAGATTATGAAGAAGTTTCAAGAATATAAGCAGTTGAATCTGCCTGAGTTGAGCCGCGAGGTGCTGGCAGCATGGGAGCAGGAAGACCTGTTCCGGAAGAGTGTAGAGACACGCGAGGGGTGCCCTCCGTTTTTGTTTTTTGAGGGTCCTCCGTCGGCGAACGGCATGCCGGGTATTCACCATGTGCTGGCGCGTACGATAAAAGATACCTTCTGCCGCTACAAGACGATGCAGGGGTATCAGGTGAAGCGTAAAGCTGGCTGGGATACGCATGGTCTGCCCGTGGAATTGGGCGTGGAGAAGATGCTTGGGATTACCAAAGAGGATATCGGTAAGAAGATTAGCGTGGACGAGTACAACGCCGCTTGCCGCAAGGAGGTGATGAAGTACACCCAAGAATGGACGAATCTGACGAAGCAGATGGGCTACTGGGTAGACCTCGATAACCCGTATATCACCTATGATAATAAGTATATTGAGACGCTGTGGTATCTGTTGAAGGAACTCTATAAGAAGGGTTATCTGTACAAGGGCTACACCATTCAGCCTTATTCGCCTGCGGCAGGTACGGGCTTGTCGTCGCACGAGTTGAACCAACCCGGGTGCTATCGGGATGTGAAGGACACGACCTGCACGGCACAGTTCTTTGTGAGGACGAAGGATGAAGGATTAAGGATAAAAGACTTATTACCTTCGTCTTTAGCGAGTGTAGTGGAGGAAGAGGGGTTGCCGCTGTATGTGTTGGCATGGACGACGACACCTTGGACGCTACCTTCGAACACGGCGCTGTGCGTAGGTCCGAAGATAGACTATGTGGTGGTGAAAGGCGAGAATCCTTACACCCACGAGGTGGGGCTGTACCTGATAGCCGAGGCGCGGCTGAGCGCGTATGCCAAGGAGTTGATAAAAGAGGACGAGTTGCGGATACGCAACGGCGAGGCAGAGGCCGTGCCTGTGATACTCTGGCGCGGGAAAGGCGCAGAGTTGGAGGGGATTCGCTATGAGCAGTTGATACCTTGGGCGACGCCCGACGGCGACGCATTCCGTATTATTACAGGCGATTATGTAACGACTGAGGACGGTACGGGTATCGTGCATATTGCTCCGACCTTCGGTGCGGACGATGCCTTTGTGGCGAAGAAAGCGGGTATAGCGGGTATGGTTTTCTTGACAAAAAAAGGGGAGCAACGCCCGATGGTGGACATGACGGGAAAGTTCTTCCTGTTGGAGGATTTGGACGAGCAGTTTGTCGCTCAACATATTGATACAGAGGCATATAGCCCATGGCAGGGACGGTTTGTAAAGAACGCTTACGACCCCACGCTGACCGACAAAGATGAGACACTGGATATCAGTATCTGCATCATGCTGAAGGCGACGAACCGCGTGTTCAAGATAGAGAAGCATGTGCATAACTACCCGCACTGCTGGCGCACGGACAAGCCAGTGCTGTACTACCCGCTGGACTCGTGGTTTATCCGTTCGACGCAGGCGCGCGAGGAGATGATTGCGCTGAACAACACCATCCATTGGCAGCCCGAATCGACCGGCACAGGGCGCTTCGGGAAATGGTTGGAGAACCTGAATGACTGGAACCTCTCGCGCTCGCGCTACTGGGGCACACCGCTGCCAATCTGGCGCACCGAAGACGGACAGGAGGAGATTTGTATCGGCTCGGTCGCTGAACTGATGGCGGAGATTGAGAAGTCCATCCAAGCGGGCTTCATGACGGAGAACCCGTGGCCTGAGTTTAAGGTGGGGGACTACTCGAAAGAGAACTACGCCCCCTCGGTGATAGACCTGCATAGGCCGTATGTGGATAACATCGTGCTGTGCTCGCCTTCGGGCAAGCCGATGAAGCGAGAGTTGGACTTGATAGATGTGTGGTTCGACTCGGGGGCAATGCCCTATGCGCAAAACCACTATCCGTTTGAGAATCAGGACGCTCCGCGCACGGCGGACTTCATCTCGGAGGGCGTTGACCAGACACGCGGGTGGTTCTTTACGCTGCATGCCATCCACACGATGATAGAAGGAAAGGTAGCGTATAAGAATGTGATTTCCAATGGCTTAGTGCTGGATAAGAACGGCAATAAGATGTCGAAGCGATTGGGCAACGCCGTTGACCCGTTCGGGGCGATGGATAAGTACGGCGCGGACGCTGTGCGATGGTACATGCTGACCAATTCAAGCCCGTGGGATAACCTGAAGTTCGACCCTGAGGGCGTGGATGAGATTCGCCGTAAGTTCTTCGGGACGCTGTACAACACCTACGGTTTCTTTGCGCTGTACGCGAATGTGGATGGGTGGAGCGTTGATTGTTCAGCGTTGAATGTTGAGCGTTTAGCGTTGACGGAGATTGACAAGTGGGTGCTGAGCAAGTTGAACTCGCTGGTAAAGGAGGTTACGGAGGCGTATGAGGCGTATGAGCCGACGAAGGCGGGGCGCGCGATATCGGACTTCGTGCAAGACGACCTGAGCAACTGGTATGTGCGCCTGAACCGCAAGCGTTTCTGGGGCGGCGAGATGGACGGCGACAAGCAAGCGGCGTATGCCACTCTGTTCACTTGCCTGAAGACCGTGGCGCAACTGATGGCACCCAATGCACCTTTCTTCGCCGACCGTTTGTATCGCGACTTGACAGGCGAGACTGTGCACCTGAGCCAATGGCCGAAAGCCGATGAAGCGCTGATAAACAAGGAATTGGAGCGTTCGATGTACCTTGCGCAACAGGCTACTTCGATGATACTCTCGCTGCGCAAACGTGCGGAGAAGAATGTGCGCCAACCGCTACAGAAAGCCGTTATCCCCGCGCCCGACGCGGACACGCTGGCGGCATTGCTGCATGTGCAAGACCTTATCAAGAGCGAGGTGAATGTGAAGGAACTATTGATTGTCCGCTCAGAGGATTCGGAGATTAGACTTGTGAAGAAGATTAAGCCGAACTTCAAGGTGCTGGGCAAGAAAGTGGGCGGCAAGATGAAGGAGTTGGCAGCCGCTATCGGGCGCATGACGCAAGACGAGATTGCGCAGATGGAGCAAGACGGCACTTTCACACTCTGCGACTACGCGCTGACCGCGGAGGATGTGGAGATTATCACGGAGGACATGCCCGGCTGGCTGGTGGCGAACAACGGCGTGCTGACTATCGCGCTCGACATCGAACTGACGGAGGCGTTGGTGGAAGAAGGCGTGGCGCGCGAGTTGATAAACCGTATTCAAAACCTGCGCAAATCGTCGGGTTTGGAGATAACCGACCGTATCGAGGTTAGCATAGAGGATCGGAAGAGCGTCGTGTAGGGAAAGAGTGT
>CAMFEN010000179.1 GCA_945949375.1 uncultured Bacteroidales bacterium
TGCCACCCGCCTTTCTCCTGCCATATTGACAGAACTATCATTTTGCTGTCAGTTCTGTATCTACTCCTATCAAAAAGACACTCGCATTTTCAGCATCCCACACTAAGGGTTTGCAGCGGTTCTTGAGCGGATCTAAAGCCGTTCTCGTCGAGTATCAAAAAGACGTCAAAAACAGCAAAGCAACAAGCAAAACGTCAAAATCAGGTCGTCGGCACGATATCTTCTTTGTGATATTCCTTCAACCCCTCCATCGGGTCGCGCAATATCTGACCCACCGTAAAACCATAATCGGACATCACCTGCTCCAATATCGGACGATAATAGTACGCCACCGAACCCACAAAACCCACCGGCAAATGGCTCGTCTCCTCATTCTCTACCCCGTCTTTCTCAAAATACTGAGCCACTATCCGCGACACAAATTGCTGAAAATTATCATATACCAGTCGGCTAATACGCTCATCTTCAATGTTCTCCGCGCAGAATTTCGACAACCCCGCCAGCCAACGATTCGGGAAAGGCAAACGATACACATGCTCAATCACGGACGCCACATTCAACGCATATTGCGCCAAAAATTTCTCCTTTATATCCGCCCCCAACTGATTGGTCAGCACATCGCTCACAAGCCGCTTGCCTAATGCCACGGCAGAACCTTCATCGCCCAAAATATACCCTAACGACGGCACGTTCTCCACCATCTTCTCCCCATCATATAAACACGAGTTAGAGCCTGTACCCAAGATACACGCAACCCCTTTCTTATGCCCCAGCAGCCCGCGAGCAGCTGCCAGCATATCCGACTCCACTCGAATCTCCGACTTCTTAAACACCATCTGCAACGCCTTCTCCACAAAAGGTATCTTCTCCGGAATACAACCAGCACCATAGAAAAACACATGCGTCAGCGTACCCGCCCACAGCAGCGGAGCCATCTGCGGAAGTAACTGATTACTAATCGAATTGCGCATCGCATCGCTCGTCTGAAACAGCGGATTGATGCCGTCTGTCAAGAATTCAGAACTTTGTCCGTTGGCGGTCATCAAGCACCAGCGGCATTTGGTTGAACCTGAGTCTGCAATCAATATCATAGTACTACATTTCTAAAAATCGGGCACAAAATTACTAAAAAATTTGCATATATCCAAAAAAAACACTACTTTTGTGTGATTTTTGGCTAATACCCATCCCACACCACACACAACAGGCCGCCCTCATAATTCATAATTAATAATTAAAAATGTTCACTTCTTTCCATCTCAAGGGTCGTCTTTGTTCGTCCGACCTCATCCGCCACATCGCCGCCGAGGCGAAAACACCCTATACGTTCCTCATCACCAAGCCCGACATCGAGTGGGTCTATCGTGCCCAAGAGCGTATGTTGCAAGTCCTACAAATGACCCATGCCAAGATGGTCTATGCCGACCATTTCCAGCGCATCTGTCCGGGTACGCAGGCGTCCTCGCCTGCTCAAGGAGATGCAGTCTCCGAACAGCGCCAAGAAATCACCCCCCTCGAAGCACCCGTCATTGACTACCAACTCGGCGCACTCCGCGACGATTTCGACTTCGGAGCAGTCATGCTCTGGGACACCAACGCCCTACGAGAGGCTGCCGCGCGCATGACAGCCAACTACCAATACGCAGGGCTCTACGACCTACGCCTCAAAGCCTCAGAAAACGCGCAAACGCCCTTCGTACACATCCCGGAATACCTCTACTATGAGATCGAGCACGAAAACCGCAAATCCGGCGAGAAACTCTTCGACTACGTTGACCCCCGCAACCGCGCCGTGCAAATAGAGATGGAGCAAGCCGTAACCGAACATCTCCGCACCATCCACGCCCTCATCACCCCCGCCGACATCCATCCTGTAGAAATCGAAAAAGACAACTTCCCCGTTACCGCAAGCGTCATCATACCCTGTAAAAACCGCGCCCGCACCGTCCGAGATGCCATCACCAGCGCGCTCTCCCAACAGGTAACTGCACCCTACTCCTTCAACGTCTTCATCGTGGACGACAATTCCACAGACGGCACACAGGACATCATCCGAGAACTCCTCAAAGCCAACCAAGACGCGCGCAAAACCAACCCCGCTACCCCGGAACTCATCTATATCGCACAAGACACCACTTACCACGCCATCGGAGGCAACTGGAACAAAGCCATCCACGACCCACGCTGCGGACGCTATGCCATCCAACTCGACTCCGACGACACCTACTCCTCCCCACACACCGTACAAACCTTCATCAATAAGTTCCAAGAAGGCAACTACGCCCTCGTCATCGGCACCTACCAAATGACCGACATCGATGGCAACATCCTCCCCCCGGGCATCATCGACCACCGCGAGTGGACTGACCATAATGGCATGAACAATGCCTTGCGCATCAATGGTTTAGGTGCCCCCCGCGCTTTCCTCACCCCACTGCTCCGCACCATCGATTTTCCCACCACCAAGTACGGCGAAGACTACGCCGTCGCCCTTCGGATTTGTCGCGAGTACCCTGTCGGGCGTATCTACGACGTCCTTTACAACTGCCGCCGATGGGAGTGCAACTCCGATGCAAACTGCGACATACCAACCATGAACCGCAACAACTGGTACAAAGACCGCATCCGCACTTGGGAACTTCAAGCCCGCATCAGCCCCAACTAATCACCCAAAGGAGGTGCGGTCTCCAGGCCGCACCAAAAGAAGATATCCAACTGCGCAGCAATGTCCGGTGTGCGCAAGCAATGTCCGGGTGCGCAGGCAATGTCCGGGTGCGCAGGCGTCCTCGCCTGCTAAATTGTCCCCCCCAAAAAAACTGCCATTTTGTCAGTATGACACTGACAAAACCCCTTTGGCACAGAGTTTGATTATCACATATCGGAGCCCGAACACTCCAAAACAATCGTCAAACTAAAAACTATAATACTATGGCAAAGATTCAACCCTTAGCAGACCGCGTGCTTATTCGCCCCGTGGCTGCAGAAGAAAAGACCATCGGCGGTATCATCATCCCCGATAGTGCAAAAGAGAAACCCCTCCGCGGTGAGGTTATCGCGGTAGGCAACGGTACCAAAGACGAAGCAATGGTGCTCAATGCGGGCGACCAAGTGCTCTACGGCAAATACGCAGGCACCGAACTGGAGTACGAAGGTGAGAAATTCCTCATCATGCGCCAATCCGACGTCCTCGCAATCTTAAAATAAATAGAAAAAGAAGAGAAAACTAGAAAATCTAGAAAATTTAGAAAAACTAGAATTTCTAGAAACTAATAAAAAATAAACAAAACCATGGCAAAAGAAATCACATACAATACCGAGGCGCGAGACGCGCTGAAGCGTGGCGTTGACCAATTGGCTAACGCAGTAAAAGTAACCCTGGGTCCCAAAGGACGCAATGTAGTTATCGACAAGAAGTACGGTGCTCCCCATATCACCAAAGACGGTGTTACCGTAGCCAAGGAGATTGAGTTGGCTGACGCAGCCGAGAACCTCGGCGCACAACTCGTCAAGGAGGTTGCCTCCAAGACCGGCGACCAAGCAGGTGATGGCACGACTACTGCCACAGTCCTGACGCAAGCCATCGTTGGCGTAGGTATCAAGAACGTTACCGCCGGCGCTAACCCCATGGACCTCAAGCGCGGTATGGACAAAGCCGTTGCTGCTGTCGTAGCGAACATCAAAGAGCAGAGCGAGGTAGTAGGCAACGACTTCGACAAGATCGAGCAGGTAGCCACCATCTCTGCCAACAACGATGCCGAGATAGGTAAACTCATTGCCGACGCTATGCGCAAGGTAAGCAAAGACGGTGTTATC
>CAMFEN010000180.1 GCA_945949375.1 uncultured Bacteroidales bacterium
CCAGTCGCCTGCCGAGTACGTGCCCTCCAACTCCGCCGACACGCTATGCACCTTGCTCTTCGACACGGTGATGTGGCAATCTAACTCATCTCTACCCACAGGGGAGAAAGATATATCCACGTATTTCACAGCACCAAGGTTGTTCAGCAGCGCGTAGGTGCGATCCACTCGCCAGTCGGCGTATAAACCGCCTTCTTTCAACCGACAGTTGCGACGCAACACGCTCTCGCGGATGAAGTTATCCCCCTCGCAGTGGAAGAACACATGCCTAATCGTATAACGTGTGTAGATCTGCGACGATATGCTGTCCGGCATGTGCTTCACATAGTCTGCCAGCGACAACTCTACCTCCACCGTGTTGTCATTGTACGAACTGTCTGCCGTATACACCAGCATCGACTTGTCGAAGTAGAAATAGCCCTCGTTGTGCATACGCGTGGTGATGCGTTGACGCTCCTCGTCCATCAACCCTACATCAAACTGCATCCCCTTGTCCACTTTTCGCTGCGACTGCATTGCTATCTCGCGTACCTCCGAACGGTCGATATCCACAGTGTATTTCCGCACCGTGTATGGCGTGTTCGCCACCACCAAGTACGTCAAGTCCATCTTCCTGTCTTTTACCTTCTGCAACGTATCTACTGACACGCGGAAATACCCTTTGTTCTGCATCGCTTGGTTCAACTGCTGCATCGAGACTGCTGTCAAAGACTCATCATATATCACCGGAGCCTCACCCACTCTGTACGCATTGCGGGCGAAGAACTTGTTGGCTTTGCTTGTCGTGTCGGCAGGGGCTGTGTTATACACCTGCAACTGCAGTTTCCAAAAACCGAATATCTCTGTGTTTTGCTTTTGACGTAAGTACGATTTTAACTCTCCCGCCAGTGCATTCGCTTCCCCTTTCGACAGCCCCTGCTCCTTTTGCGGCTGCACTTTCACCCGCGCCTTATCCAGCAGCAGTTCGCCTTCGGGGACGAACTTGGTTGTTTTGCAGCCGCAGGCGAAGCAAACGAGGAGCAGCAATATGAATTGAACGTACTTTTTCATATTTCAAATTCGGGTACAAAGATACAAAAAAAAACTTGAAAATGCAAATAATTCTCTATTTTTTATTACCAAACATGTGTTTTTACGTATAACTGCCCTTGGTTGACTTTTTGGCATGTAATTTCCGTTGTCTCTCGTTGGATCACATGCACATACAAAGAGACTGCCTAACTTTGCTTGTTAGACAGTCTCATTTATTTGTAGTTTTCTTACTTCTTCAGCGCCAGCGCTACGTTCACTGCGCAAGCCACCGTGCAACCTACCATCGGGTTGTTGCCGATACCGAGGAAGCCCATCATCTCTACGTGTGCGGGAACGCTGGACGAGCCTGCGAACTGTGCATCGCTGTGCATACGACCCATCGTGTCGGTCATACCATACGAAGCAGGACCTGCTGCCATGTTGTCGGGGTGCAGGGTACGACCCGTGCCGCCGCCCGATGCTACCGAGAAGTAGGGTTTTCCTGCCAGCACGCGCTCTTTCTTGTAGGTGCCTGCTACGGGGTGCTGGAAACGAGTGGGGTTGGTGGAGTTACCCGTGATGCTGACATCCACATTCTCGTGCCACATGATAGCCACACCCTCGCGCACATCGTCTGCACCATAGCAGTTGACTTTCGCACGAGGACCGTTGCTGTATGCCTTGCGGCGTACCTCTTTCAACTCACCCGTGTAGTAGTCGAACTCGGTCTGCACGTAGGTGAAACCGTTGATACGGCTGATAATCATCGCAGCGTCCTTGCCCAAACCGTTCAGGATGATACGCAGCGGTTTTTGACGCACTTTGTTTGCCATCTCGGCAATCTTGATAGCACCCTCTGCAGCAGCGAAACTCTCGTGTCCTGCCAAGAAAGCAAAGCACTCGGTCTCCTCGCGCAGCAGACGCGCTGCCAAGTTACCATGCCCGATACCTACCTTGCGGTCATCGGCTACTGAGCCGGGGATGCAGAAGGCTTGCAGACCGATACCGATAGCTTCGGCAGCGTCAGCAGCGTTCGTGCAACCTTTCTTCAGCGCAATAGCACTACCTACCACGTATGCCCACTTCGCGTTCTCGAAGCAGATGCGCTGCGTCTCCTCGCAGGTCATGTACGGGTCTAAACCATATTGCTCGCAAATCTGATTAGCCTCTTCGATAGAAGCAATACCATTTGCGTTCAGCGCGGCGAGAACTTGTTTCTCGCGGCGGTCTTGGGACTCAAATTTTACTTCGCGTAACATAGTCTTACTCCTTTCTTGGGTCAATGGATTTAACGGCTCCCTGCTCCTCGGTCGTGCGACCGTAGGTGCCGGTTACTTGCTTCAGTGCCTCCTCAGCGGGCACCCCTTTCTTGATAGCGTCCATGAACTTGCCCATGTGCACGTACTCGTAGCCGCATACCTCGTCGTCTGCGTCAAGGAACTCCTTGGTGATGTAGCCCTCGGTCAGTTGCAGGTAGCGCACCCCTTTCTCCTTGGTGGAGAAGAGCGTACCGCACTGGCTTACGAGACCTTTGCCGAGGTCTTCCAAACCGGCACCGATAGCCAAACCGCCCTCCGAGAATGCCGACTGAGTACGACCATACACAATCTGCAAGAACAACTCGCGCATCGCCGTGTTGATAGCATCGCATACAAGGTCGGTGTTCAAAGCCTCAAGAAGCGTCTTGCCGGGCAGAATCTCCGCTGCCATAGCCGCAGAGTGCGTCATGCCCGAGCAGCCGATGGTCTCTACCAATGCCTCCTCGATAATGCCGTTCTTTACATTCAAACTCAGTTTGCACGCACCCTGTTGCGGCGCGCACCAACCAATACCGTGAGTCATACCCGAGATGTCTGAAATCTCTTTGGCTTTCACCCACTTCCCCTCTTCGGGGATGGGAGCCGGTCCGTGATGAGGACCCTTGGCTACCTGGCACATGTTCTGTACCTCTTTCGAGTAAATCATAGTTCTTGTAAATGTTTATGTTGATTAAATTTCTAATTCCAAATTTCTGCCCGCAAAATTACAATAATTTTCCGATATACGCAAATTTTTCCCGTTTTTTGCCAATTCTACTTATCAAAAACGCCGACGAATACTAAATGCTAATGTAGCAAGTGAAGCAAGTGAAGCAAGTGTTGCCTCTCATAATTCTTATCTCCGCTACGCGCCGAACGATTTTTCCTAATACCTAATTTCAGCAGGCGGGGACGCCTGCGCACCCGGACAAATTCCTAATTATTCACCGTTATCCGCGCCGAACAGCAGGTAACTCCTTCTTCGTTCTTCTGCTGATACTGTGCACCGTCCGCAAGTACGAGATAAGAGGTGTCCAGCACGCCGCCCAAACGTTGTTCTTTCTGATATTGAATATCCAATCGCAGCGGCTTTCCGTACCAGTCGGGGCGGTAGGCATCTATCATGCGCTCCAAGTACTTGCAGGAGTTGCAGTGGTTGTTGTAATCCACGTCCGAAAACTGCACGATATGGGGCACTACCCCCGTCGGCTCCGCGATAGCGCCTAAACGGGCTGTGCGAGGAATATCCAGCACCTCGCCATCCACCACATTGTCAAACACAGGGTCGTCGAACACATTGGCTATCTCGCGCTTCTCCAAGTCCAGCACCGTCCACACACTCTTCGCCTTCCCGAAAAGCCGTTGACTGCCGTCTGCCTCTTTCAAGAAAAGACGGAAATCACGCGTGGAGAGCATGTGCGCATTGCTTTCTATCCATGTCTCCACTACAAAATGCGTGCAGTGCGTAGGCAAAAATGCTATCTCCATCGACAGTTTG
>CAMFEN010000181.1 GCA_945949375.1 uncultured Bacteroidales bacterium
AGACGTGTGCTCTTCCGATCTGCGAGGTCGCGAGTTCGGGGAGGGAGGTGCCCAAAGCGACGATAGTGAGTCCGATGAGTGCTTCGCTCACGCCCGCCTGCTGAGCGATATGCACCGCACTCTTTACAATCATCTCGCCCCCCAAGACCAAGCCTGTTAGTCCCAACAGAATCAATAGTATGGCTTTCCACACCTTCATCGGTCGGAAGGTCTCTTCACCTGCGCTTTCATTGTCCTTTGCATGGCGGAAAGTAAAGACCATGAACGACACAAAGATGACGAGCAGCAGTATTCCACCCCAGCGCGGGATGCCGTTGCAGAACAAGCCGAAGAGCAACACCAAGCCCCCTGCCAGTGCCGCCAAGGGGATGTCCACCTTGCGGCTTGTTGATTGAGAGACAATAGGATAGAGCAGGGCGGTGCTACCCAAGATGAGGAAGATATTGAGGATGTTGCTGCCCAGGACATTGGTGATAGCCAAGTCGGTGGAGCCGTTGCCGACCGAGGCAAGGTTCACCACTAACTCGGGCATGCTGGTTCCCATGGCGACGATGGTGAGTCCGATGACGAGGTTGCTGACATGGAAGCGCTTTGCCATGCCGCTCGCGCCGTCCACCAACCAATCGGCACCCCATACTAAAAGTACAAAACCGACTATCAACAATGCGGCAGCGACCCACCAGCCGCCTGTCTGCATCCATGTGTTAAAGAAATCAAACATATTGGATAAAAAATTATAGGATAAAGGATTAAAGGCTAACAACATTCGTCCATGAGTTTTCAGAATCGAGACTATTAGGTCTTTTATCCTTCATCTTTTAGCGAACGTAGTGAGCGGCCCTTCATTCTCGGTTACACATTGAACAAGAAGTGCATGATGTCGCCGTCTTGGACGATGTAGTCTTTGCCTTCGATGCCCAGTTTACCTGCTGCGCGGCACTGCGCTTCACCCCCGAGAGTGATAAAGTCCTCGTACTTGATAACCTCTGCTCGGATGAAGCCGCGTTCAAAGTCGGTGTGTATCACGCCTGCGCACTGCGGTGCCTTGCTCCCCGCTCGGAATGTCCAAGCGCGGACCTCATCGGAGCCTGCCGTGAGGAATGTGCGCAGGTCAAGCAAGGCATACGCCGCCTTGATGAGCCGGTTCACGCCCGATTCCTCCAGTCCGATTTCTTCCAAGAACATCTGTCGCTCGTCGTAGGTCTCCAGTTCGGCTATCTCGCTCTCTATCTTCGCAGCAAGCACGAGCACCTGTGCGTTCTCGTCTTTCACGGCATCACGCACCTTCTCCACGTAAGCATTCCCCTTCACCGCACTCTCCTCGTCCACATTGCAAACGTACATTACGGGTTTGTTGGTGAGCAGGAACATCTCCTTCGCCGCCTGCTCTTCCTCTTTGTTGGTGAGTTCTACGGTTCGTGCGTTCTTGCCTTCAGATAGTGCTTCGCGGTACTTGTAGAGGACATCCAAGGCTATCTTCGCCTGCTTGTCGCCGCCCGCTTTCGCCTGCTTTTCCGTCTTCTGGATACGGCTTTCCACAGTTTCCAAGTCCTTCAACTGCAACTCTGCGTCGATAATCTCCTTGTCACGCACGGGGTCCACTGAGCCGTCCACGTGCACCACGTTTTCGTCGTCGAAGCAACGGAGGACATGGATGATAGCGTCGGTCTCGCGGATGTTCGCCAAGAACTTATTGCCGAGTCCCTCACCTTTTGACGCACCTTTCACAAGTCCGGCTATGTCCACGATCTCCACGGTGGTGGGGATAACGCCACGCTCAGGCTTACATAGTTCGCCCAATTTGATAAGCCGCTCATCGGGTACTGTGATAACGCCCACATTCGGTTCGATAGTACAGAAAGGGAAATTGGCAGACTGCGCTTTCGCATTGCTCAGACAGTTGAAAAGGGTTGATTTGCCTACATTCGGCAACCCTACTATTCCGCATTGAAGAGACATATCTGTGTAATATTTACGATTTACAAATTTTTGGTTTACCAATTTACTCCGCTCTCATCAAGCAAGGGTAACAAGTTTTTTATCCTAAATGTTGTGCAAAAATACTGCTTTTTTTTCAATTGAACAAAAAAACGCTACAATTTCACTTAAAAACTAATATAATTGGTATATTAATTGTTGATTTTTGCTAACTTAGCGTATGTTAGGAGGAGCGTCTTGGTACCATGTTGGTCAAAGCGAATCTCTATCTTATCATTTCCGCTGTCGGGATCGGTATAGGCACGCACCACAGTGCCAATGCCGAACGTGCGATGGCTAACGCAGTCTCCCTCCTTATATTGTGAGAGCGCGTCTGACTTGGCGGCACTGATATGGCGGCGAGGGGGGATAACAACCGAAGAATGCGCAGGTGCCGAAGGCGAGACCTTCGGCGGGGTCGATTCAACTCTGGGTGCGCCGTACTTATTGGTATATGTGTAGTTATAGCGCGGAGCATTGATATGGATGCAATTTCTATCGATTTCACTGAGGAAACGCGAGGGCGAACTAAACTCCGTCTTGCCGTTGCGGAAGCGTTGCTGTGCGAAAGAGAGATGGCACTGTTCCATTGCGCGGGTGATAGCCACATAGAGCAACCGACGCTCTTCCTCTATCTCCTGCGGACGCACACTCATCTGCGAGGGGAAGAGGTTCTCCTCCATGCCTACGATATACACTACGGGAAACTCCAAGCCCTTGGCGGCGTGTACGGTCATAAGCGTTACGCGCGGCGTATGGTCATCGAGTTTCTCATCTTGGTCGGTTAGCAACGACACCTCTGCCAGAAAGTCCATTATCCTTGGTTTCATCGGCGTTTCTTGGATAGTATCTGCCTCTTGTGCAGCGAAAGCGCCATCGCCGTAGGTCTCCACAAACTCGTGGATGCTACCCAGCAACTCCTCCATATTCTCTGCTCGGTCGATGCCCTCTGCTGTCTTGTCCATCGCCACCGCAGTCGCAAGCCCCGACTCACGCATGACCATATCGGCGAACTCGTAGGCATCTAGTTGGTTCGTGCGCTCGCGGAAGCGCTGTATCATGGCGGCGAACTGGATCAGTTTCTTGGCTGTGGCTGCGCTCACGGGCAGCCCGTAGCGTGCAGGCTCGGCACATACTTCGAACATAGATACCCCGTTCAATAGGGAAGATTCTGCTATTTTCTTGACCGTGGTCTCACCGATTCCGCGGGCAGGCAGGTTGATGACGCGTTGAAGGGCAGCGTCATCGGCTTGGTTGACGGCAAGGCGGAAGTATGAGATGGTGTCCTTGACCTCTTTGCGTTGGTAGAAGGAGGTGCCGCCGTAGATACGGTAGGGGATATTGAGTTGTCGCAGTGCGTTCTCGAAGACGCGCGATTGGGCATTGGTGCGGTAGAGTATGGCGATTTCATCGGGTGAATAGCTCCGCATTGCGATGTCTTCCTGCTGAATCATGCGCGCGATGCCATCGCCTTCCTCACGGTCGGTGGGGAAACGGCTAAGGTCGAGCACGCAGCCTTTCTCTTTCTCGGAATAGACTTCCTTGTAGATTTGGTGTTCGTTGTGCTTGATGAGGGAATTTGCTGCCTGCACGATAGTCTGCGTGGAGCGATAGTTTCGCTCAAGTTTGAAGAGCCGCGCGTTCGGATAGGTACGCTGAAATTGCAGGATATTGCGTATGTCCGCGCCTCGGAAGGAGTAAATAGACTGCGCGTCGTCACCCACTACGCAGACCATGTTTGCGGGCTCGGAGAGGAGGTTAACAAGGAGGTACTGGACATAGTTGGTGTCGTGG
>CAMFEN010000182.1 GCA_945949375.1 uncultured Bacteroidales bacterium
TGTCCCTTCGATGCCATAAAATCCAAAAAGGATTGACGTATTTCTTTTGCTGTCATATAAGATGAAGGATTAAGGATAAAAGATGAAAGACAAATTAGTTTTGCATAGACGAAAGTAACTCAGTCTTTCAGCGAACGCAGTGAGCGATCTATTGTCTTTAGCGTTAGCGGTCTTTAGTCTTTTAGCGTGAGCGGTCTTTTGTCATATAAATACTCCGAATTATGAAGAAAACACTATTTATTGTAGGCGTATGCGCCTTGGCATTGGCAAGTTGCCAAACCAAAACTGAAAAACCATTCAACTACACCGTGGACAAGTTTTATGACCTTGAGATCCTGCGCTATCAAGTGCCGGGATTCGATGAGCTGACGCTGCAACAGAAGACGCTGGCGTACTACCTGAGTGAGGCGGCACTGCAAGGGCGCGACATCCTCTATGACCAGAACGGACGCTACAACCTCCGTATCCGTCGCGCCATGGAGGCACTCTATCTCAATTTCGCCGGCGACAAGCAGAGCGAGGAGTTCTTGCTCTTGGAGAAGTACCTCAAACGCGTGTGGTTCTCCAACGGTATTCACCACCACTATTCCGAGGATAAGTTTCTGCCTGAGTTCACCGAGGCGTGGTATCGCCAAGCCTGCGCCGAAGCGGGGCTGACCGTGGACGAGGAGTTGCTGCCCGTTATCTTCGACCCCGCCGTGATGCCCAAGCGTACCAACCAAGCCGCAGGGCAAGACCTCGTGCTCACCTCCGCCGGCAACTACTACGAGGGCGTTACCCAAGCCGAGGCAGAGGCGTACTATGCGGCGCACAAAGACAACAGCCCCGAACCGAAGTGGATTGGGCTGAACAGCAAACTGACCAAAGAGAACGGTGAGGTGGTGGAGAAGACCTATAAGGTAGGCGGCATGTACAGCGAGGCATTAGAGAAAGTGGTCTATTACCTCCAAAAAGCCCTGCCTTTTGCTGAAAACGACCAACAGCGGCAGGTGATAGAGAAACTGATTGAGTTCAACCAAACGGGGGATCTGCAGGCGTTTAACGAATACTGCATCGCTTGGGTGCGCGACCTTGACAGCCGCGTGGACTTCGTGAACGGCTTCACCGAGACCTACACCGACCCGCTGGGTATCACAGGCACATGGGAATCGTTGGTGAACTTCAAGGACATGGAGGCTACCAAGCGCGCGGCGATTATCTCGGAGAACGCACAGTGGTTCGAAGACAACTCGCCCACCGACCCGCGCTTCAAGAAAGAGGAGGTGAAAGGCGTAAGCGCAAAGGTCATCACCGCCGTGATCCTTGCGGGCGACTGCTATCCTGCTACCCCTATCGGTATCAACCTGCCGAACGCCAACTGGATTCGCAAGGAGTATGGCTCGAAGTCGGTTACCATTGACAACCTTATGCATGCCTACAACGAGGCGGCGAAAGGCAACGGCTTCAACGAGGAGTTTATGGTCAGCGAAGAGATTCGCAAGGCATACAATCAATACGGCGCTATGTGCGGCGACCTGCATACCGACCTACACGAGTGCGTAGGACACGGCTCCGGCAAACTGTTGCCGGGCGTGAGCAAAGATGCGCTCAAGGAGCATGCTTCCACCATCGAGGAAGCCCGTGCCGACCTCTTCGGACTCTACTACATGGCTGACCCAAAACTCGTAGAACTCGGACTACTACCCAACGAGCACGCCTACGAAAGTTACTACTACCAGCAGATGATGAACGGACTGATGACCCAGCTCGTGCGTATCGAGCCCGGCAAGGACATTGAGGAGGCACACATGCGCAACCGCCAACTCATCGCGATGTGGGTCTATAAGCATGCCAACGGCGCGGTAGAGATGATAGAGCGCGAGGGCAAGCACTACCTGCAAATCAACGACTATGCCGAGGTGCGCCGCCTGTATGGTGAGTTGCTCAAAGAGATACAGCGTATCACTTCCGAGGGAGATTATGCGGCGGCGAAAGCAATGGTAGAGGACTATGCTGTAAAGGTAGAGCCGACGTTGCATAACGAGATACTTGCACGCTATGCCAAACTCAACCTCGCACCATACAAGGGCTTTGTCAACCCCGTCTATACGCCGGTATTCGACGCAGAGGGGAACATCATGGATGTAACCTTGGACTATACGGAGGGCTACGTGGAGCAGCACCTACGCTACTCTCGCGACTATTCCTCCCTGCCGAATATCAACTGATACACAATTCGCTGCAAGTACGAATGCAATAAATAGCAGTTCCTATTTGACAACAACGCGTTACATTGTGTCTCGCAGACGATGGGAGGATGCCACCTAATAGGGAATCTGTATACTATCATTGTTAACCCTGTATGCAAAAATGCATTGCCAATAAACAGGATGTCCTTATGTATATAAGGATATCCTCGTTTTTTTTAGCTACTATTCCCATTTTGGCACAAAGTTTGTATGTTAGTTTCACGTAGTTTTCGTAGATAACGAACGTTACATAAACAACTAAATTACGAAAACAACGAAAATTACGAAAACAACGAAAATTACGAAAACAACACTTATACATATATGGAAACAACAGTAGATATTCGTGCGCTACAAGAGCGTATTGAGCGCGAGAGCTCGTTTGTAGAGGCGCTGACGATGGGTATGAACCAAGTGATTGTGGGGCAGAAACACCTCGTGGAGAGCCTGTTGATTGGTCTGCTCAGCGATGGGCATATCCTCCTTGAAGGCGTGCCCGGACTCGCAAAAACATTGGCTATCAAGACCTTAGCAGACCTTATCAAGGCGGACTTCTCCCGTATTCAGTTCACCCCCGACCTGCTGCCTGCCGATGTGGTAGGGACGCAGATTTACTCGCAGAAGACCGAGGAGTTTCATATCAAGAAAGGTCCAATCTTCGCGAACTTCGTGCTGGCAGATGAGATCAACCGTGCGCCGGCAAAAGTGCAGTCGGCATTGCTCGAAGCCATGCAGGAGCGACAGATCACCATCGGCGATGAGACATTCCCGCTGGGCGATCCCTTCCTCGTACTCGCCACGCAGAACCCGATAGAGCAAGAGGGTACCTACCCCCTGCCCGAGGCGCAGACCGACCGTTTCATGCTCAAGGTAGTCATCGGCTACCCGAAGAAAGAAGAGGAGCAGCAGATTATCCGACAAAATATCGGCGGGAAGAAAACACGCGTACTGCCTATCCTATCCACGGACGACATCAAGAAAGCACGCGAGATAGTCAACGAGGTATATCTTGACGAGAAGATAGAATGCTATATCGTGGATATTGTGTTTGCTACGCGTACGCCCGAAGACTACGGATTGAAGAACCTGAAGCCGATGATACAGTTCGGTGGTTCGCCGCGTGCCAGCATCAACCTTGCGCGGGCTGCGCGTGCCTACGCTTTCATCCACCGTCGCGGCTATGTCATCCCGGAGGATGTGCGCGCAGTATGCTACGATGTGCTCCGCCACCGTATCGGTTTGACCTACGAGGCAGAGGCAAACAACATGACCACAGAAGATGTGATAACCGAAGTGCTGAACGCAGTACAAGTGCCGTAAAGGAGACCGTCTTACGACTGCACGACCGCGCTACGCGCTGAAAGATAAAAGACCGCTCACTTCGTTCGCTGCAAGACGGATATAGTATCGGATAACAAAGCAAACCATATCCTCTGCAAGAATCTCATGCATCTCGTGAGCGTAAGCGAACAGGATTTTAATACCCTTGCGGCGGGCTACGCCCTTGCAGAGATTTGGAAGGATTTTGGGCA
>CAMFEN010000183.1 GCA_945949375.1 uncultured Bacteroidales bacterium
GCTACTGCGCAGACGCTTTATTCTCACACTATCCGTGTTAGGAAAGGAGATGCTTGTGCGATGGATGTCTCCAACGGTCTTTGGCTGTGGTGGTGGAGCGAAACGGATGCAGGTGGATGTGCATCAACCACATACTCCGATGGTTGGTATTCTGCTACCATCATGACTTCTTCTCAAACCATGAGTTGTCTCGCTGTGAATACCGATGTGTCGAATGGATGGGCAGATGCCATTCAAACGGTTGACTATGCCAATATCACCGGCGATGTATGTTTGGAAATTGGCGCAACAACTGATACATACGGAAGGTATGACATATATGCTACCGATTGTCCATCAGTATCTACTCCGCTTACGCCCTCCTTTGATTTTACACAAGCTATAGTGTATGATTATGATGCAATTGGTTATACGAATAACTACGATATATATATTAGTACGGCAGACTACGATGGGTCGGGAAATGCTGTCAAAGGAACTGTGCTGTACTTGTACGCCTTTGCTAAGTCTATGACTTCTCTTGTGGGCACTTTTGCTGTGAACGGCTCATCGAGCATTGGTGATGTTTATCGAGCTGAGTTATATTATGGCGATGGTAATACCGAGGCGGAAATAACACTGAGCAGCGGATATGTTACCATTACTTTGGATGAAAAAGGCAATTACTTGCTGTCGTATGAGCTGACAGACACCAATGGTAATACCTATACAGAAGCCGATCGGATTATTGCAGCGGCGAATGTTACAGGGTATAACACTCAAACAGGGTCTTCCTACACGCTTACGAATGAAAAGGTCTCTGCGGCTCTCTCTGCTTCCGAGGCACTTACGATGACTGCAAACCTCAGTCATACGAATGTAACCACGATGTCTTATTTCGTGGAAGGACTGACGAGCAACTGCCGAAATACGGCTGACCAAGTAGCAAATTATGGTACAAACCGATTCGATATTTCCGATGATGCCACTACCACTAACCAATTTTATAGCTACAATACCAAATGGTTAGGCAATACTTCCTACACGGCGGAAGTGAGCAACTATCCGCAGATAGGCGACCGTGTAGTGATCTTTGGTCCTGTGCAAAACTATAATGGTACAACCTCCGAAATAAAAGGCTATATCTACGAGTGCTCGCTGACGGCGTCTTGCGCGTTGAGCAACCTCCAAGCCACTTCCACCGACGGTTACAACTATACTTTCTCTTGGGAGAATACACCTTATCCGGCTTCCGCATATACCCTATTTGTTTATGATGCGAGTGGCTCACAGGTGTATAGCCAAAATACGACATCGCGTAGCCAAAGCATTCCGTTTACAGAATCGGGGGATTATACGTGGGCTGTTCGCGCAGAAGACTCCAATGGGCATGTGCTTAACGAGGCAACGGGGGCGCTATTCACCGTTACTCTCCCGGGCGTGGACTATACTCCGTATAATCTTCAAGCATCGGCTACCTACGGACTCGTCTCCCTCTCTTGGAGTGCAGATTATGGTGAGTGGTTCCATATCGTGCTTAATTATTGGGTAGAAAATGGCGAGGAGCGTACCTATAGCACGTATGTAAATGGTAAAAGCACGTCGCTCAATGTGAGCGGATTAGCAAATGTATCAATAAGTTGGAAGGTGGCGACTGTGGACGAAAACGGCAATCTCTTGTCCGATTATGTACAGGGTACATCCTTTACAATCCCCGAAAATCCCTATCAGGTGCTTAATCTGCAAGCCTCTTCTACGGATGGCTACACCTATACTTTCTCTTGGGAGTACCTGACCTCGCAAGCCGACAAGTATATTATTGAAATATATGATGCAAATGACAATCTGCATGCTACTGTAACGACGACCACGACCTCTGCCGCTTATACTTTCGCGGAAGAAGGGTCTTACTATTGGAATGTATATGCGTATGATGCGAATAATGTCGGATTAGGCTTTGCTTCCGGCGCTTCTTTTGAGGTTACACTTCCTACTACATACTCTTTCACTATTACCACTACGGTAGCCGATAACTGCACGATGGACTTCTCGAATGGTATGTGGTACTATTGGTGGAATGGTACAACAAGCGGCTCTGTGCAAGCACAGCGGAATAATGAAGGTAAGTATGTGGCAACGATAGAAACCCAAAGTGAGTCGCTAGGTTGCTTGGTTGCCACTGCCGACCCGCAGACTGAAGGATGGGACAACCTCCAACAAACGGAAGACTCGCCGACGCTTTACGGCGATGCATGCTTGCTTGTTGGAAACGAAGGGGACTATGGAATATGGAACTTGGAATCTCGTCCCTGCGACGAAGATTTATCGCTTTACCTACCCACTAACTTGCAAGTAACTACCGGCGTGGGAGAGGCTGACTTCTCTTGGACGGCGACCGAATATGAACAGTTTGAGGTGCTGTTAAATCACGTAGAAACGCCAGATAATGTAGATCGATATGTGGTGGAAGTTCCTGCTCTTGGCTTGCAATTTAACAACAATGGTGTCGGGAAATGGCAATGGCGTGTGCGGGCGCTTTCCAATAATGGTGCGGCCCTTACGGCATTCGTGGAGGGAGCCGAGTTTGAAATCAAAGAGAACCCCTATCTGCCCTTCAATCTGAAAGCTACCACGAAAGATAGTGCTACTTACTACCTCAGTTGGGATGCTGATGTACAAGCCCCGCAATATCTGGTGTCTGTTGGTAATGTTTTTTATGGCTATGTTACCACGCAACCGGTAGAGGTTACCTTTACCCAAGAAGGATTCTATACATGGGTAGTTTATCCGTGTGATGAAAACGGAAATACATTGGGCTTTGAGTACGGAGAAGATATCTATGTGCCGGCGCATGCTGTGCCCGACTATTCCATCGCTAACCTGCAAGTGCAAACCACCGGTGCCACCACTACTGCCACATGGAATAGTGCTTGGGATAACTTCAATATCTTCTTGTATGAAACAACGAATTGGGGATGTATTGCAACAAGTACCACGAGTCATACTTATGTCCAATGGGAGAACTTAGCCGCCGGAGAATATGAAGTGGATGTATATCCTGTAGATGCTAATGGTAACTACGTATGGGGTGCATCGCAATGGTTAACTTTCACTGTGGAAGAGACACCTGCGCCTACGCCGCAGTATTACATCTCAATTTCAGCAGGTGCGAACGGTAGTGTGAATAGTAGCACTATCAATGGTTACTACGATGCGGGTACGGTGCTTAACCTTGTGGCTACGCCCAACGATGGTTACCGATTTGTACAATGGTCTGACGGCAACTTGCAAGCCGACCGCAACCTTGTCCTGATGCAGGATACTTTCTTGACGGCATCGTTTGAACTCATCCCGCAGGTGGTAGAATACACGGTTACTGTGAATGGTGCAGAAGGAGGTACCACTAACCTCTATGGCACGCATACCTATGAAGCAAATAGCACCATCACGCTGTTGGCAACCCCGGATGCAGGATATGAGTTCACGGGTTGGAACTTGGGCAATGGCAACTCATCCTCCGACAACCCGCTATTCTACACGGTAACGGAGAATGTAACTATCACGCCTGTCTTCACTGAGAAAGCAGCCGAGCCGACTTATACGCTCACGGTAAATACAACGGGTCAAGGTAGGGTTACTATCTCGCCCGAGCAAGAGACCTACCAGAACGGCGCGATGGTTGTTTTGACCGCTAAACCTGCCGAAGGCTGGCAGTTTAAGCAGTGGGAAGATGGCAGCATCTCTGCTACGCGTTATCTGACGATGACGGAAAACA
>CAMFEN010000184.1 GCA_945949375.1 uncultured Bacteroidales bacterium
CATTAACCCCCATCGTGATGGCATTGGTACCTGCTGCGGTGGAATTTACGCGTCCGCCCGTTTTGACCTTTGTGGCGTTATTGATAAAAGTGGTTCCCATAGCAGGCATATTCACCAGCGTGTCATTATGTCCTATGTAATGTCGTTGATACACGTCCAGCGTATAGTCGGTATCAAAATCCGACCAGCGGGCTGTAAATCCCGTGGAAGTGGCATCCGTAGGTGCAAATGCCTCGAAGTTTGTGTAGTCTTTTGCAGGTACATACGAAGGGTCTGCCGTGCAAAGCAATGTGCTGAAATCCACCGTCTGTCCTTTCTTGTTACCCCAAATAAACTCCACCAGTTCGGGATAATCAATGTAGGGATTGCGGTTGCCTTGAATGGAGAACACCGTCTCTGCCCGTCTGCGTTCTTTCTCGCTCACAGAGTCTGCACGGTGCCAATCCAACAGCACTTCTACCAGCCAAGGCTTGAATACTAAGTAGGTGCTATCTGTCAGATAGCGTTGGTAGTCGGCATTGCCGGCTCCAAAAGGCAAGTCTGCGTATGCAGTCGCTACATAAAAATAGGTGCGGGCAAAGTCGCCGCGGTACTCCTCTGCCGGCTCAAAGCATATCCAGCCATATTGTGAACTTTTTGCGGCATCCATGCGGAACGAGCCATTGTCAAACTTATCGCCTTTCACTACATGCCCGGGAGGGTAGTTGCTCTTGTTTCCGTTAGCACTCCCGTCTGAGGGGTTTAGGATAAACAAGTCTTGATAAGCCCTTTTGGAAGAACCGGTAGCCGAACTTGTCCATCCCCACCACGACTTCGGCAGGCAGTGCTCAATCTCCAGCCCGCAAGCGGAGCCGCCGTCGTGCGGGAAATAGCGTTTGGTGTTGGAATACATATCCCAAATGGTGCCATCCGCGCGGAAATCAGTTTGCGGGAAATAGTTCCATGTGCCGGGGTAATATATGCCATCATAGTATCCATATCCCTGCGTGCCATAGTGTATGCGCACGCCGCCGCGGATGGTATCATACAAAGCTTGGCGCAGCAGCGAGTCGCTCTTGCCTTGCGCCTCAGCATAGTAACCTACCGGTATCTCGGCATACACCACTACTGACAGCAGCAGTCCGCAGACTGCTGAGCATATTCCTTTCCAACAATGCATTTTTTTATTTCTTTACGATATTCCAAAGTAAGTTCATCAATACATACCACAGCACACATGCTGCGCCGGCAAAGACTGCCAACATCGGGTGATGGTGTATGCAGGCTTTCACGATGCAGAAAGTGATAATCACCACGGCACCTATTAAGAATAGGTATTGCGGCAGGTGCTTTTTCCAGCCGAAGCCGTGGAACTTAAATGAGAAGAAAGGTATCTCTGCGTTAAGCAGGTAGCAACTCAAGAGGCTCAATGCCAATAGCACCCAAGGCATCCATGCTGCCGCCATCATTGCGTAAGGCATGCAGCAGAGCGACCCCCAAAAGATGGCGTTGGCAGGCGTCGCCAAGCCGATGAAACTGCTGGTCTGCCGCTCGTCAATGTTGAACTTCGCCAATCGGCGAGCCGAAGCCGCTGCCATAAGCAGGGCTATTAGGCACCACCAGCCTATGAGCGGACGCAGATAGCAACAGAGCATCATCGCCGGTGCCAAACCGAAGGTGATGTCATCCGCCAGCGAGTCCATCTGTATGCCTAACAGGCTCGGCACTTTCAGCAAACGCGCCGACATGCCGTCAAAGAAATCGAAGAATGCCCCCAAGAGGATGAAGAGAAAAGCGTATAAGAATGCACCTTCGGTAGCCATCAGCACCGCCACAGCCCCGCAGAGGAGGTTGCAACTCGTAATCGTGTCCGGTACTAAACGTTTGATATTCATAGATGTTATTGTGTTTTATGGTTCTTTGTTTTTATTGTTTTTCTATAATTTATGGAATTCCTATTCTCTCTATAGTTTTCGCCAAACGGCTACCGCCACGGCGATGCTTGGGATGCAACATACCATCACCACCCAGAAGAAGCCCAAGTAGCCCGTCGCCTGCTCCACATAGCCAGCCACCAGCCCGGGCAGCAGCAGTCCAAGGAACATAAACGCCGTGCAGAGCGAGAAATGGGCAGTCTTGTGTGCGCCATCGGCAAAGCGCATCATATAGACCATGCAGATAGTGTATCCTAAGCCGTAGCCCAACTGCTCAATGCCGATGCAAAGCGCTATCAACCAAAATGATGTCGGCTGTCCGGCGGCAAGATAGACATAGACGATACAAGGCAAGGTCAGCCACAGTGCCAACGGGATAAAGGTCTTTTTCAGTCCCCAGCGGCTCACGAGGAGTCCGCCGGCGATACCGCCAGCCAACATCAGCACCACGCCGATTCCGTAAATTTCTCCTACTGTGGCAACAGTGAGTTCTAATCCCCCATCGGCTTGCTTAGCAAGAAAGAAAGGATTGCAGAGTTTGAGTAGCAATGCCTCCGGCAGACGATACACCAACATGAAGCAAAGTGCCAAAGCTATCTGCGGCTTGCGGAAGAAACTCACAAATGTCTCGCCGACTTCTCGGAAGATGGCGGCGGTGTTTGAAGGTGGTGTTATCTGAGTGCTCTGAATCTTCTGAATACTCTGAGTATTCGGGCTATTAAAATTATGCCCTTCTGCTACCCGCATCGCCCATGTATGCCACACCGCCCATGCCGCCAGCAACCCGCTGCAGCCCAGCAACACATACGTCCACGAGGCAGCGACCGTGGTGTAGCGTTGCAGCCAACCCACTATCAGCAGCAATGCCGATTGGCAGAAGATGTTGGCTATCTTGTAGAACGTAGAGCGCAAGCCCACAAACGCCGACTGCTGGTGCTCCGAGAGGGCTATCATATAATACCCGTCCGCGGCGATATCATGTGTAGCCGAGGCAAACGCCGTTATGGTGAAGAAAACCAGCGCAATCGCCACGGTAGCGGGAATGGTCAGCGTGCCTTCCGCCTTCGGGAATGCGCAGCCTGCCACCGCGAGTGCTACTCCCAGCATTGCCACCGCCATCACTGCCTGCATCACCAATACCCACCAGCGTTTCGTACGCAACACATCCACAAACGGGCTCCACAGCGGTTTTAGCACCCACGGGAAGGTAATCAGACTCGTGAAAAGCGCCATCTCGCCATTGGGTACGCCCAACTGCGTAAAGAGCGTGATGCTCACGCTCGTAACGAGGAAATAGGGTACACCCTCCGCAAAATACAGCGTCGGCACCCACCACCAAGGCGATTTATGTAGCACTTGTCTATCCATTCCGCCGCAAAATTACTATTTTTTTTCGATATAGACAAAAAAAACGCGTACAAACTTGCACAAACCGTCAAAAAGTAGTAATTTTGCAAACGAAGTGAAACAAAAGTGCTACAAGTAGTCCTTATATGTGATTATGGAAAACGAGAAAGTATATCATAGTATGCGGGAAGTGTGCAGCAAGACCGGGCTCACGCCTGCTATGTTGCGCTATTGGGAGAAGAATTTTGACCAACTCTCGCCCCGCAAGGACGGGCATGGTAATCGCTACTATACGGAAGAGGACATTGCCCTTTTGGAGCGTATAAAATATATACGTGATGAATTAAAGCAAACGCGGATAGAGGCTATACAACGCGAACTGGCAAGCGATAGGAAGCAGTCGTCTCTCAAGTATTCTACAGCGGATATCTTGCGTAAAGTCCGTGCCGAGTTAGTAGAACTTCGGGCGTTGTTAAACCAAGACCCCGATGG
>CAMFEN010000185.1 GCA_945949375.1 uncultured Bacteroidales bacterium
CCGTGAGGACTATCTCTCTCGCCCCATCTCGTAGCGCCTGCTCCGCCTGCGCCACGATGTCTGCAATAGACGCATTCCGCGACCGCCCGCGCGCCAAAGGGATAGTGCAATAGGTGCAGAAATAGTTACACCCATCCTGCACTTTCAGGAAGCACCGCGTACGGTCATCCCACGAACAAGCAGGGAAGAAAGACGTCTGCCTCGTGTCCCCCTCAAGGAGGTGCGGTCTCCAGGCCGCACCATGCTGCAAAGCCACAGGGGACGCGGGCGTCTCGCCCGCGGTATGTACCTTAGAAGCAGAAATTTCAGAGTCGGTACTATTTCGTCTTTCATCCTTTATCCTTAATCCTTCATCTAAAGAACATCCTTCATCTAAAGAATATCCTTCATCCAACCTCTCCACTATCTCCACCACCCTCTCTTTCTCATTCGCCCCAACCACGTAATCCACCTCCGGCATCGCCATGATCTCCTGCCCTTTCAATGCGGCGTAGCAACCTGTTACTATCAATACCGCCTGCGGGTGTTGCCGACGCAGCCGATGAATAGCCTGCCGCCCTTTGTGGTCTGCCGCATCCGCCCCTGAGCAGGTGTTCAGCACAACCACCTCTTCCGTCTCACCTTGCTTAGCACGCACATGCCCCAACCCAAGCAACGCCTTACCTATCGCGCTACTCTCCGCAAAATTCAACTTACAACCTAATGTGCAGAATGCTATTCTCATACGAATTAATAACAAGATAATTACACGTAAAAAAGAACAAAATTAATGTCTAATTACACCTTTCTCCCCCATTTCCATCGGTTGTGTGTCCAGAGCCACAACTCAGGCTGTTCCTTGATGTTCTCTTCCAGCAACTGCGCGTAGCGAAGCGTGATCGCATTTTCTGGCTCCTCTTTTGGATTTTCCGTTATCAGTTCAAAGCGAGCCGCATAGTGCCCGCGCGCAGGACGCGTTATATACACATACAACACCGGATAACCGAATTTCTTAGCCAGCACTTCGCTCCCGTCCAAGAAACCTGTCTCTTGATGCAAAAAGGTTGTCCAACAGCGAGTTACCTGCGGACGAGGTTTCTGATCGCAAATAAAACCGTATACCACAGGCGTACCCTCTTTGCGAAGCGTCAGCATCTGTCGAAGAACCTGCTGTTTTTCTATCAACATCCCCCCGCGACGACCGCGAATGGTATTCATCAACTCGTCCATACGGTCATTCTTCAACCGACGATAGATATTCGCTTGTAGCATACCATAGGGCAAAAGATGTTGGTTAAAATCGGCGAACCACTCCCAGTTACCCATGTGCGCCAACATACCTATTACTGCACCATGTTCGGATAGCAAACGTATCATCAACTCCTCATTCTCAAACACCACACGCTCACGCATCTCCGATGCCGATGCACGATAACCATGCACGATTTCTACTATTACATCGGCGAACGAACGATAGAATTTTTTTTCTATCGCACGACGCTCTGCTTCCGTCTTCTCAGGGAAAGACTGACGCAAGTTCTTCGCCACGATACCCCGTCGATAACGCACCACATAGTACATCATCGGGTACAAAATCCTCGACGAGAAGATATACAGTCCCCGCAACGGTATCATACTCAATATCTTTACAAACCAAATCACGCTACACGCATCTATTAATCACTAATTCCACAACCTGTCCGGGTACGCGGGCGTCCCCGCCCGCTAAAACTCGGATTACTCTAAACAAACCAACCACCCCAATTCCTAATTCTCACTCCTCATACCACCCTTCCGTCCATAATCAGTTGAATCTGCACCATTGTTAGCGCTCTGCCCTGCGCCTTAGCGGCTTGAGCAACATAAGCCATCTGCGCTGTCTCATCCACCTCACCATCCTCGTATTCCACTTCCCCGCTCTCCTCATCTACATGAAGCAATCCTTCTTCTTCCAAAAAATCATCCATCGCATCCAGCACAAGCAACACATCTTCTTCCGTCATTCCTTGCTTGTCCTCCACGGGAATCATATCCCAAATAAACGCAATCTCCCTGCGCTCCTCGGGCTCCAAAAGGCTCATTTCCATTCCGTTTGACATATATTTTATAATCTTTAAGGTGAAAAATTAAAATTATCGCGAAATAATTTGCAAAGATACAACTTTTTTCGTACCTTTGCAAATTATTTGATAGAAAAATACACAAAACTACACAAAACTACACAAAACATGAGTAACCTAATACAACGCACACTTTCTGGAGCCGTTTATGTCGCACTTGTCGTCGCAAGCATTCTCGTTCATCCCATTTTCTTCGGAGTACTTTTTCTCGTAGTTTCTATCCTCGCTGCTCGAGAATTTATGTGGCTGCGAGGAGCTGATTGGTTCCTGCGGATTGCATCCATGAAAGCATCTGCTCTTCTCTTTGCTATGGCATGGTGGGTGGCTTTTGGAGAGTGGAATATCACGTGGCTTATGCCCCTGCTCATCGCACTTTACCTTGTCATTGTGGGCACCACACTCATTTCCGAGTTGTTTAGAAAAGCACCCGACCCCATCAAAAACTGGGGAGATTTCTTGGGATGCCAAGGAATGATTGCACTACCATTCGCACTGATGAACGGACTGATGATGCTCAGTCCATACATCCTCCTCGCGCTTTTCATCTTAATCTGGCTCAACGATAGCGGCGCCTATTGCGTCGGCTCTTTGCTCAGCAAACGAAAAGGCGGTAACCACAAGATGTTCCCGCGCGTAAGCCCCAATAAATCATGGGAAGGACTCATCGGAGGTGCCGTAGTGGCGATCGCGGCGGGCTACCTTTTAGAACACTTCGGCTGGTTCAACGCCCTACCCGCTTTGGGCGAATGCCGCTTCATCGCTCCTATGATTTTCAGTCTTCTTGTCGTCGTCTTCGGCACACTCGGAGACTTGATGGAGAGCCTCCTCAAGCGCACTATCGGTGTCAAAGACTCGGGTAAATTCATGCCGGGACACGGTGGAGTGCTCGACCGGTTCGACTCCATCCTACTCGCCACGCCCGCCGTCGTCGTCTTCATTTGGCTTCTTATGTTATAACCTTCCAACATACAAAAAGAGACTGCCTAACTCTGCTTGTTAGACAGTCTCTTTTTTTGTTTCAAAAATACTTCTTCCTTATGCCATCAGCGCGCCTACAAGGGCAAGAATAGCATAGAACTCAGGCAGAGCGGCGTAAATCATCGTGTTGGTCTGCACGTCATGACCGGCTGCAATGCCGGCGATACCGTTTGCGCAAACCATACCCTGACGAATAGCAGAGAAGAGGCAAACCAAGCCTACAGCCAAACCTACACCGAAATACAGCGCAGGGTTAGCAGCGATAGCCGCCTTGTCCCACATCAGGAATGCCACAAAGCCATACAGACCCTGCGTAGCGGGAAGTGCAGAGAGAATCATGTACGAAGACGATTTCTCTTTGTTCCTCTTCAATGCACCTTCTGCTGCGTTAGCAGCGATTGTGGTTCCGTACGCCGAACCGATACCTGCGAGGCCGAGCATCAGCGCCCAACCCAAAAAACCTAAGAATTCCATAATGATAATTGATTATTTAATGATTATTATTTCTTAAATGGTTGATAAGCAACACCTTTGCCTTCATAGCCGGAGTTTTTGAAATACTCCACAAAAGTCAGACGCAAGGGGTGAACAAATGCGCCCAGCGCAGACATCGCCACATTCAGCACATGCCCAATCAGCAGGATAAGCACAAAGCCC
>CAMFEN010000186.1 GCA_945949375.1 uncultured Bacteroidales bacterium
GACAGTTCGGCGCGCACATCAGACAAGGTAGCGAAGTTCTCCTCCGTGCTATGTGCAGGGTACGAGAGTGTGTACTCCAGCGTGTCGGGGTGGAACCCTGTGAGCAACTCGTTTCGCAGGTAGATAGCCGTAAGGCGCGCATCGCTGTTCTGCGCGAAGGTGAAGGTGATGGTGTAGGCGGCTTGGTCTTCCTCGTTGGGTGCAGTAACGGTGATGGTGATAATCGCCTGCTTTGTTGCGCCCTCGCCGATGACCTGCGGAGCAGATACCTCCACGGTCTGCTCCTCGTCGCTTTTCACGGGCACTACGGTCGGCAGGTCGTTCATGCCATAGGGCAGGGTAACAGCGTAGTCGTAATGCTCGGGGCTGAAAGCGGGGGTTAAGGTGAGTTCCACCGTCTCATCATCTGCGCCTTCTTGGGTGCGGCCTGGAGACCGCACCTCCTTTGTAGCAGGCGAGGACGCCTGCGCACCCGGACATTGCAGACGTATGTCCGCGAGGAGGGTGTTGTCGGACTTCAGATGCTCGAAAGTGAGCGTATAGGTCGCCTCTGTTGCATCCTCTGCCACCACCACGATACGCACGGTATCGGCATCGCGAACAATAGTCAGTTGCTGCACTTCGTGCTTCTTCTCTGCCGTAACCATTGGCAGGACGGTAACTTCCAAGGGCAGGGGGATACGGTAGGTGTATTTCTCCTCGTCGAAGTTAGCAAGCGGCGTGCCGTCGATGTAAATCATCTGCAGGTGCGTATCGTTCGACAGTGCACGCGTGAAGCGGACGGTATAGACGCGGGTATTGCCGTTGGGGGCTTGGACGGTGATTTGCGCCACAGAATCGGTGCTGTATGCCACCGCCTCGTAACTAACCGTGATGGTCTGCCCTTCCGCCCCTTCGATATAAGTTACCACAGGCAGGCGCTCTGCGTCCTCAGCGAGGGTAACGAGGTAGAAGGTGCTGTCGGCGCGGAAGCCCTCCAACGGTTTGTCGTTCAAGAGAATCATCTGCAACGTGTCGGCGTCGGAAAGCAGTCGCTCATACGCCACCGTATAGACGGCAGTACGTCCGCTCTCGGCGGTAACTGTGATACGGCGTGTCAGTTGGGTCTCGGTGAGCAGTGTGGTGTCCATGATGACGGTCTGCCAAGCGTCTGCCTGCTCCCACGACAATTCGGGGAACTGCGTTGCATCGATGGGCAGGGTATAAGCATAGGCATGTACGGCAGGCGTGAAGTCCGGCAAGGGCAATCCATCGGCGTAAATCATCTGCAAGGTGTCCACCTCGGAGCGGGTGTAGCGGAAAGCGACGGTGTAGGTGGTAGTCGTCATTTTGTCTTCTGCCAGCACCTTGATGGTAAAATATGGATTCTCGCCCACCGTGTCGGGGGTTATGGTTACCGTCTGCGTGGTTTCCGCCTTGCGGGTGAGCACCTCGGGCAGGCTGTGCGTACCCACGGGCAGGGTAACGAGGTAGTAATAGGTATCGGGCGCGAAGTCCGCTAATTCCTCATCGCCTACGTAAATCATACCGAGTTGGGCATTCGTTGACCGAGGCACGCTGAAGAAGAGCGAATAGGTGTTGGTGGTAACGCCATCGGGTGCAGTCACATCCAGATAGATTGCCATCTCCTCAGTGCGTGTTGCCACGGTCTGTCCGTCTTCCTTGAGCGTTGCGCTTACATCGGGCAGGCGAGTGGTTCCGCTGGGGAGGTTGATGGTGTATGCCTGTTGCATGGGCGAGAAGCCGAGGCGCGGGTTGAGTGCTGACTCAAACTCGCTGAAAGCAAGTCCATTGAGCCATATATTCGCCAACGTAGCCTCATTCGATAGGGACGTTGCATAGACATCCACGTAGTAGTCAGCATAGTTGATACCGTCTTGCGCGAGCACATGGATGGTGTAGCGGTTGCCGTCCTTCTGCAATGTTACGGTCTGGAAGGCATCGTTGCTCGTCCATTGCAAGTTGACCTCATTGTCTGTCGTTTGAGCAGAATAGTAACGCAGCGTGGGGACGAAAGAGGCGATGGGCTTGCCGTTGACAAGGATACCCGTGAGCGTGGTGCAATGGCTCGGCTCGGCTTGGATAGTCAGTTCATACTGCTTGCTTGTCAGCCCGTCCTCTGCCAGCACCTCTATATAGGTCGGCGAGCCGATGGAGCCTGCTGTCAGCATGACGGTCTGTCCGCTGTGGTTCTTTTGGTAGGAGACGGAGGGCATCTGCGGCTCTTGCTGCTTGCTCTCGCCCACAGGGAGAATATAGGTGTAGGTCTCTTGCTCCGGCGTGAAGGCAGGCAGCAGCGAGCCTCCTACGTAGATACCCTGCAAAGTAGCATCGCTCGACAAGCGTTTCTTTATCATGAAATGGTAGGTAAAGGTGGTAGAGCCATCCTCTGCAGCTACGGTAACAGTGTAGGTATTGGTCGCCTCATCGAAGGTGTATACCACTTGCTGCGTTTCCTCTGCGCGTACCCACGAGAGGGTATAGTCGGCAGATGCCACCTCAATGGTCTGGTCTGCCACAGAGGGCAGGAAGTTGGAATACACCACGCTATCCAGTAGCACGGCTGCGAGATGGGCGTTTGCGGAGAGTGTGCTCGGATAGGTCAGCGTATAGGTGTGTTGCTCGGAGCCATAAACCAACCAGTGCATATCCACAGGCGACTGCACGAAGACCACGGAGTCGGCATCGTCCACTCGGGTGAACTGTACATCCTCCGGGCGCGAGAGGGTGTAGTCGTATTTGGTGGAAGAGAAATCCGTCCACGGTCTGCCGTTCACATTCATGTCTTTGATTTGTCCGCTGGTAGTAGGCGTGGGTCGCTGCAAAGTAATGGTGTAGGTGCCTTTTGAGATGCCGTCTTCCGCCGTAACCGTGATAATGGCTTTGTCTGCCGCGGGGCGGGTGAGCACAGCCGTCTGCTTGTCGCTCTGCTTCGTGAACTGCAAAGCAGGCATAGCATCGGCGTTGATCGTGTAGTCGCGGGTGTCGGCAGCAAAATCGGGCACGCCTGCAAGCGCCGCCAACGTAGTGTTATTCGAAGGAACACGCTTGAATGTAATCTTATAGGTCTTGCTGCCGCCCGTCTCCGGCATAACCTTGATAGAGAGCACGTTGTTGCTGAACGAGGTATTAACGCGTTGCAGTCCGTTTGCCAACACAGGTTGCACGGAGGGCAGAGGGCTACTCGCGGGCAGGGTGAGGGGGGAGTTCATCGGGGTAGCATTGAACCCCGCCAGCGATACGCCATCCACAAGGAGGTCGGCAAGGGTGTTGGTCGTGTTGCGCGGTCGCAGGACGGTCAGCGTGTAGTCGGTATGGGTGCCGTCCTCGGCGTAGTTGATGATAGTGGCTTTGCGATGCTGGCAGCCGATAGAGATAGAGTCGGGTCGTTCCGTCCAAGTAACCTTCTGCGCTTGGTCGCTTACCTCGCCCTCGAATGTAAGTGTCGGCAGGTTGGTATCTTCGCTATCGTCCAGCAGCACCTTGAACGCATTGCCCGATTTCGTAGCGGCTTTCCCGTTGACCTTTATGCCCGTCAGCGTGCTGTTGTACGAGAAACGGAGGTAATCGACATACAATTCACAATCTCGTTTTGTCTCAGGATACAATCCCGTAGGGTCCATAATCACATCTAGACCTAACACCGATAAACCGTCTGTAGGTAAGGAGATGGTACGTTCTACATAATCGGAGGTTTTTGCTGTTTCCAACTGCTCATAGGGAGATCGGA
>CAMFEN010000187.1 GCA_945949375.1 uncultured Bacteroidales bacterium
CGTGGTGATGACGCTGGCGGCATGGCTGCTGAAGCGCTTTGCGGGCGTGGAGGGTATCACGACCATTGCCGACCTCTACCCGCTGCCGCACGGTATTCCTGCGCCTCACCTGCCTTCGCTGGACTTGGCGGAGGGGCAGACGCTGCTCTCGTTGGTGCAAGACCTCTTCCCCTCGGCGTTCACGATAGCCATGTTGGGTGCTATCGAGTCGCTCCTGTCGGCAATGGTGGCAGATGGTGTGATAGGCGATAAGCACAACTCCAACACCGAGTTGATAGCGCAGGGGGTGGCGAATGTGGTAGTGCCGTTCTTCGGCGGAATCCCTGCGACGGGTGCTATTGCTCGCACGATGACCAATATCAACAACGGCGGTCGCACGCCCGTGGCAGGTATCGTGCATGCGATAGTGCTGCTGCTGGTGCTGCTGTTCTTGGGCGAGTTGGTAGGGATGATTCCGATGGCATGCTTGGCGGGCGTGCTGGTGATAGTCAGTTACAACATGTCGGGCTGGCGCTCCTTCCTCTGGATGGCGCACGCGCCGAAATCAGACTTCATCGTGATGTTGGTTACCTTTGTGCTAACGGTGATTTTCAACCTGACGGTGGCTATCGAGGTGGGCTTGCTGCTGGCGGTTATCCTCTTCATCAAGCGTACCAACGAGGCAACGGTCATCCGCTCGTTCTCCCACGAACTCGACCCCTCGAAGAACAACGATGTGCGGCTACACGGCGATGACCTTGCTATGCTCCATATCCCGCACCACACCGATGTGTACGAGATAGACGGTCCGTACTTCTTTGGTATCGCTAATAAGTTCGACGAGATAAGCCGCCGTATCGGGCAGGACGAGCTGAAGGTGCGGATTATCCGTATGCGTAAGGTGTCGTTCATCGACTCGACGGGTATCCACAACTTGGAGCAACTATATCTGCGCTCGAAGCACTGCGGCATTCAGTTGGTGCTGTCGGGTGTGAACCACCATGTCTTCCATACGCTGGAGAAAGCGGGGCTGGTGGAGATGATTGGCAGGCAGAACATCCGCGACCATATCAACGGCGCTCTCTCCCGCGCAGCGGAACTGGTAGGCGAGGAGCCGGAGAAACACCATCATGTGCGTACAAATGGTGTCTTAGAAGCAACTGAAGGCGTTAAAAATCAATAAAAAACAGCCGTTTGCTTGTATATCTCGAAAAAAATGTGTACCTTTGTGCGCTTTTCCACAAAGGTACATTTTTTTGTATCAAAAATGTGTTCTAATCATTGATCATGAGGGAGCATTGAACCATGAAAGAGTTTGAGATAAAGGCGCAGGTGCGTGCCTGCCAATGGGACGAGTTGAGTCCCGAGCAGCAACGATTGATAGCAGTAGCCAAAGAGCAGACGGAGCGTTCCTATTGCCCGTATTCGCATTTCCATGTAGGTGCGGCAGCAGAGTTGGGGAACGGCACGGTCGTTCGCGGCTGCAACCAAGAGAATGCCGCCTTTCCGAGCGGGCTGTGTGCAGAGCGTACCGCGCTTTTTGCTGCGGGGGCGGAGTATCCCGATGAACCGGTGAAGCGTTTGGCAATCGCCTGCTTCCACGAGGGCGCTTTCTTGCCCAATGCCGGTTCGCCTTGCGGTGCCTGCCGACAGGTGATGGTGGAGACCGAGAAGCGCGGCAAAGAGCCGATGGAGGTGTTGCTCTACGGCACAAACGAGACGCTGATTTTCCGCTCTGCCGCCGACCTCCTGCCGCTGGTGTTTGATTCTATTTAAGATTTCCCTTTCCCCTTGAAATTCGTTAAGAAAATAGACATCTACTTGCTCAAGAATTTTCTTGGGCTGTTTGTGGCTACTTTCTTCATTTGTATCTTCATCCTGCTGATGCAGTTTGTGTGGATGCACGTGAAGGATTTGGTCGGTAAGGGCGTGGAAGTGAGCGTGCTGGCGGAGTTCTTCGTATATGCGGTGGCGAGCGTGGTGCCGCTGGCATTGCCGCTGGCGATACTATTGGCGTCGCTTATCTCATTCGGCAACCTTGGGGAGAAGTTCGAACTGACCGCCATGAAAGCCGCGGGCATATCGCTCTTCCGTATCATGCGCCCACTGACGATTGCCATTGCGTTCATCTGCGTGGGTGCGTTCTTCTTCTCGAACAATGTGCTACCCAAGTCGCAGATGAAACTATGGGCGCTCATCTTCTCGCTCAGGCAGAAATCGCCGGAGTTGGAGATACCTGTGGGCGAGTTCTATGATGGAATCAAGGGCTACAATATCTATGTTCGCCACAAAGACCCGAAGACGGGTATGCTCAAGGACCTGATGATTTACGACTATTCGAATGGTTTTCAGAACGCTACGGTGATGGTGGCGGACTCTGGGCGGCTGGCGTTCTCGGAGGATAAGAAGTACCTTGTGCTGCGGCTCTACAACGGCGAGTCGTTTGAGAACCTGAGCCAGCAACAGCAGCGCGCCACGAAGACGCAGAAGAATGTGCCCTACCGCAGGGAGACCTTTGCGCAGAAGCAGATGCTGATAGATTTTGACGCGGAGTTCAACCGTTACGACGAGTCGGTGTTGCAAGACCAGCATGTGTCGAAGAACTTCGTGCAGTTGGTGCAGTCGATTGACTCGGTGCAGGTGCTGGCGCACGAGAAAAGCCGCGAGCAGAGTACCAACCTCGTGAGCAATCGCTATTTCGGGCGCGAGCGCAAGGAAGGACGGCAGTTGATAGCGCCGGAGGTGGCGGAGCATGGGCAGTTTGAGGTGGACTCGCTCTTTGCGCACATGACGCCTATGCAGCAGCGCAATGTGATGAGCGTGGCGGTGGAGAAAGCCACGGCGCAACGCGACCAAGTGGAGTATAATGCGCTCTTGCTCGATGATAATCAACGGTATATACGCAAACATGAGATAGAACTCTATCGTAAGTTCACGCTTGCATTTGCTTGCCTCATCTTCTTCTTTATCGGAGCACCCTTGGGTGCGATTATCCGCAAAGGCGGGCTCGGCGTGCCCGTGATAATCTCGGTAATCATGTTTATCATCTACTATATTATTGATAATACGGGGTATAAGATGGCGCGCGAGGCGCTATGGCCGTGCTGGGCGGGAATGTGGCTCAGTTCGTTTGTGCTGCTGCCGATTGGTATCTTTTTGACCTACAAGGCGGCTACCGATGCCGCCCTGCTCAACCCCGAAGCATGGCTCAAGGTGTGGGAACGTTGCGTGGTGCGAGCCAAACGCCTTGCCCGCCAACTCCGCTGTAAAATAGTAGGAAGAAACAAAAATGTTAGCCCAAAGTAAAGGCACAAACGAAAATAACAAAAAATACGAAAACAACGAAAAATACGAGAATAATATATGTTGCACAAAGTAGAAGAAGCCATAGAAGATTTCCGCAACGGAAAGTTTGTGATTGTAGTGGACGATGAGGACCGTGAGAACGAGGGCGATTTCATCATCGCCGCCGAGAAAATCACGCCCGAGAAAGTCAATTTCATGCTCCAAAACGGTCGCGGCGTGCTGTGTGCGCCCATCACGGAGCAGCGTTGTGCCGAACTGGACTTGACGCACCAAGTGGCGAACAATACTTCCATGCTTGGCACGCCGTTTACGGTAACAGTGGACAAGTTGGAAGGTTGCACCACGGGGGTGTCGGCAGCCGACCGTGCCGCCACTATCCGTGCGTTGGCAGACCCCGCGTCCAAGCCCGAGACCTTCGGGCGTCCGGGGCATATCAACCCCCTC
>CAMFEN010000188.1 GCA_945949375.1 uncultured Bacteroidales bacterium
TGTTTTTGCCTTGATTGTTGGTTGTTTGATGTGTGTGCTTGTGCTGGCTATTTATTTGATAGTCAGGCTGTTGGTGTATATGTTTAGGGGGAGGCGTGTGTCGGTAAATCCCTTTTTGTATGTGTGTTTGGTGTGTGTGTTGGTCAGTTGGGTGGTTATTGGTTATGGCTATTGGGTAGGTCGTTTTGAGGTTGCAGTTCGTGCAACGGAATATAAGGACGCGCGTTTGCCGGTTGCTTTTGATGGTTATAAGATAGTGCATATCAGTGATTTGCATTTGTCGACGTATGCAGATCGTCCGTCCGGATTGCAAGCGATAGTGGATAGTATCAACGCTCAGTCGGCGGATTTGATATGTTTTACGGGGGATATAGTGAGTCTTGGTGCGGATGAGGCTTATCCTTTTGGTCGGATTTTACGTGGTATGGTGGCTCGTGATGGTGTGTTGTCTGTGTTGGGCAATCATGATTTGATGATATACCGTGATATGTCCATATCTGAGCGTAATGAGGAGGTGGCGCGTTTGGTTGGGTTTGAGCGTGATTCATTGGGTTGGACGGTATTGCGTGATAGTTCGTGGGTGTTGGTACGGTCTCGTGTGTTAGCCTCGGGTGAGGAAATAAGGGATAGTCTGACGTTTGTCGGTGTGGATAACTGTTCGTGTGAGGGTCAAGGTTTTCGTTCGGTATATCATGGTGATTTGTCTTCGGCATTGTGTGGGACGGGTGGTTATAGGTTGTTGCTTACGCATGATCCGACTCATTGGCGTGCGGAGGTGTGTGGTCAAAGGGATATACGGTTGACGTTGAGTGGTCATACGCATTCGGGTCAGTGTTGCGTTTTTGGTTATCCGTTAGCGCGTTTGCTATTTGAGGAGTCGGCGGGTTGGTATTATTTTGGCTCTCAGGGTTTGTATGTTACTTCCGGCGTGGGTTGTACGTTGCCCGTTCGCTTAAATTGTCCGTCGGAAATAACGGTGATAACTCTTCGTCGGTGATTCTCAAACACCAGAAATTGTTTATGAATGCTGAAAAGGGATGGATTATATCGAAAATACGACAATCGGTTTTTGTGTGTATTCTTAATAATCGTACATTTTTGGGAAATTCTTAGACCCTTATTAGACCCTTACTTAACCCTTACTATAGCCCGTGTATAGCGTGGTGGTCAAATCTTAATAATCGTACTATTTTTCTTGCGTCGTTTTGTTGAGGAAGATGGTGCGATTTTTAATTTGCAGTCAAAAGGGTGTTTTATTTGCATATATGAAAAAAAAGTAGTAACTTTGCGGGCGAATTTGTGAGTTTCTTATTTCAAATTGTCCTCCTATGTCTCCAACCATTACTATTTTTTGCAAAAACACGAAGGAGTATTACGATGTTCCTCGCGGGATTTCTTTGATTGAACTGAAAGAGCTCATAGGCATTTCGTTGCCTTATCCCGTGGTGGCTGCGCATGTGAATTACAAGGCAGAGAACCTTGATTTTCTGCTTTATAAGCCGAAGGATGTGGAGTTTTTGGATGCGAGTAGTGCGAGCGGGATTCGCTGCTATACGCGCACGCTGAACATGATATTGGCATGTGCGATTCATGAGCTATATCCTCAGGCCGACCTTCGCGTGGAGCACCCTATCAGCAAGGGTTATTACTGCACTTTGCAATGGAAGAAGGATCATGAGCAGTCGCTGACGCATGAGATGATAGGTGCTATCAAGGAGCGCATGCAGCAGATCATCCGCGAAGATAGGAAAATCATTGAGGAGGAGAAGCAGACCAAGGAGGTGATAAAGATGTTTGGCGAGCGTGCAGACGGAGAGAGCACGATCTTTGAGACCCTCGGCAACCCCTACTGCCGGTATTTTCGGATGGGGGAGTTTATTGACTACTACACCTCAGTGCTAATGCCTTCCAGCGGCTACGTAACGGTGTTCGATTTGGAGCCTTATTACGATGGTATGCTCCTGCGTGTGCCCAGCATGAAGAACCCGCTTGAATTAGAGGAGTCAGTACCGATGGGCAAGATGTTTGATGTTTTTCAGGAGTACGGTGATTGGAATAGACTGCTCAATATCAACAATGTAGCCGACTTTAACGTGGCATGCCGCAACAACAAGAGCTTTATCATGATCAAGCTTGCGGAAGCGCTCCACGAGAAGAAGATCGCCCTGATTGCCGATGATATTGCGGCTCGGAAAGGGACACGGTTTGTGCTTATCTCGGGTCCTTCTTCCTCTGGTAAGACCACGTTCTCCAAACGCTTGCAGATACAGTTGCTTGTGAATGGTATCAAGCCGGTAATCATCTCGATGGATAACTACTTCGTGAACCGCGTGGATACCCCTCGCGATGAGAACGGCGATTGGGATTTTGAGAATATCAATGCCCTTGATTTGCCGTATTTCCGTCAGCAGATGAGCGACCTGCTCGACGGCAAGGAGGTGGAACTGCCGACGTATTCGTTCGAGAAAGGGGAGCGTATCTTCGATGGCAAACGGCTGAGGCTTGACAAAGACAGCGTCATCATCCTTGAGGGGCTCCATGCACTCAATCCTTCGTTGCTACCGAACATCCCCCGCGAGGCGACATATAAAATCTTCGTTTCCGCCCTCACCACTATCAATATCGACAACCACAACTGGATTCCCACCATCGATATTCGGCTCCTACGTCGCATCGTGCGCGACTACAAATACCGCAACTACTCCGCGCGCGAGACCATATCTCGTTGCCCTTCTGTGATGCGAGGCGAAGAGAAATGGATTTATCCCTTCCAAGAGGAGGCGGACGTGATGTTCAACTCCGCTTTGCTCTTCGAGTTGGCGGTACTCAAACGCCACGCGGAGCCTATCCTTGCCGAAGTGCCCAAGTTCTGCGACGAGTATACCGAAGCGCACCGACTGATTAAGTTCTTGCAGTACTTTGTAGCTATACCCGAGAAAGAAATACCGCCTACCTCCCTCCTCCGCGAGTTCGTCGGCGGCAGTTCATTTAGATACTAAATAAAAGGAATATGAAAAAAAGACTATTGATACTGACGGCTCTGCTTCCTGCTCTGCTTTTGGCAAACGACAGCATAAGCAAAATAGAGGTAGGTACTCTTGCTGACTCGCAGGTGTTGGAGAGGGCTATGGCGGATACCTTGCTCGTAGTGGGTGATTCCCTGCAAAAACCGTATATCTTGGACGATATGCCGCTCGTCCGAGTGCAACAGGATACGCTGATAGAGGCACTGCTCAAAGAGAAAATCTATGGTCGGTGCGAGTTGGTGGAGATGGACGGTTTCCGAGTACAGATATTCTCTTCGAACCGTCAGCAGACCGCCAAGGAGGAGGCTCTCACTTTGGAGAAAAAAATGACCGAGGTCCTTTCTACGGCGGTGTATGTGGCATATATAGCGCCTTTTTGGAAAGTGCGCCTCGGCAACTTCCGAACATACGAAGAAGCCAATGCGTTTAAGGCACAGCTGATTACGCAATACCCTGAATTGCAAGGCGATACATATGTCGTCCGCGATAAAGTACAAGTAAGGAAATAAATAATTTGACCATTTTGAGTCGTATGGTTAAATAGTTATAGTCGTAAAAACAATAGAACATGAACCTGCAAGCATTCAACCCCAATCCTGATATTACCAAGCAACTTGAAGAGCAAGTATATCAAGTACTGACTACTTTGGGAGAA
>CAMFEN010000189.1 GCA_945949375.1 uncultured Bacteroidales bacterium
GTTGCAGAAACGCAACGACACCCTCATGTCCGGCTGTATAGTACCGAAAGAGGAGGAAGAAATGGCACCTGTAAACACGGAGGAAATTGCTACCGAATCGTCGGAAGAGGAGGCATAAAAGTATTATTGTCAAATTGTAAATTGTGAAATAGCAAAATGAAAAAGACACTTATTATGGCAGCGTTGGTGCTGATAAGCGCAGGCTGCTTTGCCCAAAAGGCAAACGTGAAGAAAGCGAAGAACCTCGCTTTGCAAGAGACTCCCGATTTCTCCGGCGCTCGTGCCGCTATCAATGAGGCACTAACGAATGAGGAGACCAAGGACTTGGCAGACACTTGGTACACCGCAGGACTGATTGGTTATCAAGAACTTAGCAAGGAGAATGAGAAGACCTATCTCGGTCAGGCTCGCGATGAGAAACGCGCCGGCGAGGCAGTAGTAGAGAGTTTTGACTACTGGATGAAGGCGGCTGACTTGGCAGGGCAGAAAGTGCTGGACAAGAAAGGCAATGAGGTGTTGGCTGACAAGAAGACCTACGCGCTATTGCAGAAGAAAGTGCTGGAGTACTACAAGAACCAAGAATTGGTGAAGTATGGTATCTACCTCAACGACCAGCGCGATTTTGCCACGGCTTACGGCGTCTTCCAACGCCATCTCTCTAACCCCGAACTGTCGCTCATGCAGAATGAGAAACTGCAGAAAGAGATGCCCAAGGATAGTATCTACGACCAATACAAGTACTACACCGCTATCTTCGCTATCCAAGCCGAGATGCACCCCGAGGCTATCGCCGTATTGGAAGAGATGAAAGACGGCAACTATGAGGCTATCACGGTAAATCAGTTCCTCTATCAAGAGTATGTGAACGTGCAAGATACAGCCAACTACGTGCGCGTGCTGCAAAACGCTGTTGTTCGCTTCCCGCAAGAGCCGTGGTTCCTGCAAAACCTCATCAACCACTATATCTTCTCCGGTCAAGAGCAAGAAGCAATCAACTACCTTGACCAAGCCATTGCCCGCGAGCCAAATGTGGCGCAATACCATCTTATCAAGGGCAACCTCAACGAAAATCAGAAGAACTACGACGCTGCACTCGCTGACTTCGACCGCGCGTTGGCTATCGACCCGACGATGGCAGATGCCGAAGCAGGCAAAGGGCGTGTGTACTACAACCAAGCCGTAAAAATGAACGAAGACGCAGCACTGATTGCTGACGCAAAGGAGTACAAGAAAGCCTTGGAGGAGATGAATGCTATGTTCCGCCAGTCTATGCCTTTCTTCGAGAAAGCACACGAATTGGCTCCCGACAACCGCGACTATATGATCACCCTCCGCGGATTGTACTACCGCTTCGATATGACCGATAAATACAATGCTATCAACGAGGAACTGAATAAGTAATGGGCAGGATTCTCGCAATAGACTTTGGTAAGAAACGAACAGGATTAGCCGTAACGGACTCGCTCCGGATTACGGCTAATCCGTTGATAACCATAGAGACAAAACAACTGCCGGACTGGCTGTGCGATTATTTTGCAAAGGAAACGGTGGATGAAGTGGTGATAGGACATCCTAAGCAGATGAATGGGGAAGACAGCGAGTCGATGCAGTATATCCGTCCCTTTGTGGAACGATTCAAACAGACTTTCCCCGACAAACCGATAACCTACTATGACGAGCGATTCACCTCCGTCTTGGCGCACCAAGCCATGATAGCAGGAGGAATGAAAAAGAAAATCCGCCAAGACAAAAAACAAGTGGACAAACTCGCCGCCTGCATTATTTTGGAAGGGTATATGGAGGCAAAGAGAAACGATAGTTTTGTAAATTGTAATTCGTAAATTGTAAATAAACTATGATATTACCTATTTATTTATATGGTCAGCCTGTGTTGCGGAAGGCAACGGAGGAGGTGGTAGAGGGAGAGTTGAACTTGAAGCAACTTATTGCCGACATGTGGGAGACGCTGGCGGCGGCAGAAGGCTGCGGCTTGGCAGCGCCGCAGGTGGGATTGTCGAAGCGCCTATTCATTGTGGACGGCAACGAGTTGGCAGAAGACTATCCCGAGTGTAAGGACTTCAAGAAAGTGTTTATCAATCCGGAGATTATTGAGGAAAGCGAAGAGACTATTTCTTTTGCCGAAGGTTGCCTTTCGCTGCCCGGTATTTCAGAAAATGTGGTGCGCCCGCGTACCATCACCATCAAGTATCAAGACGCTGATTTCCAAGAGCATACCGAGACGCTGACGGATTTTGCCGCGCGGATTGTGCTACACGAGTACGACCATCTTGAGGCACATGTCTTTACCGACCGTATCTCGCCCATCCGCCGCCAGTTCTGCAAGAACAAACTCGGCAATATCGCCAAGGGCAAAACTGCCGCCCGCTACAAAACAAAACGATGATACATCCTTTAGGTTGTTTTCGTAGTTTTCGTATTCATTCGTAAATCGTAATTCGTAAATTGTAAATCGTAAATCTTTCGGTGGATATTTTCTCTATCATACTGATTGCTATTGGTTTGGCGATGGACTGCTTTGCGGTCTCCGTCTCGAAGGGGCTGGCTACGAGTTGTGTGGTGCGCCCGGGGGAGCAACATTGCGCCCGCTTCTCTCCTAAGGCACTGCTTATGGCGGTGCTTTTCGGAGTATTCCAAGGCGGCATGCCGCTGATAGGGTATTTCGCAGGAACGCTCTTTGCCGATTTCTTCTCGAAGTTCTCGCCATGGATTGCGTTGGGCTTGCTGGTGTTCATTGGTGGAAAGATGATATACGAGTCTTTCCACGAAGATGAAGACCACCACAGCGCGGAGGATTTCTCCTTGAAGACCCTTTTGCTGCTGGCGGTCGCTACCTCCATTGACGCGCTCGCGACCGGCGTCATCTTTATCCCCGTACCTGAACGGCTGTGGGTGGGAGTAGGGATTATCGCGTTGGTGAGTTTCCTTTTCTCAATAGGCGGCTACCTGATAGGAAAGTATGCCGGCAAACGCTTTCACCTGAATGCCAACCTCATCGGCGGTATCATCTTGATTCTCATCGGCGTGAAGATATGGATAGAAGGTGTGTGGCTATAAGTCACACTAAATCGTGAATCGTATATCGTAAATCGTAATTTGTAAATTTCTCCGTGTTCCTTATTCAAAACACATTAGTCAGCCTCGACATCCTTGAGAAGGAGTTTTGCTGCGACTTAGATAAGTGTCGCGGCTGTTGTTGCATTGAGGGCGATGCAGGTGCGCCGCTCGAAGCCGATGAAGAGCGCAAGATACAAGAGATTTTGCCTATCCTTTTGCCTGAGATGACCAAAGAGGCGCGGGCAGTGGTGGAGCAACAAGGCATTGCCTACAACGACCCCACGGGCGAGCGCGTTACCTCCATCGTCAACGGCAAAGACTGCGTCTTCTCGCGCACCGACCACAACGGCTGGTGCTACTGCCTAATAGAGAAAGCCCACGCCGCGGGCAAGATTGACTTCAAGAAACCTATCTCCTGCCATCTCTATCCCATCCGCCTATCCAAAGTGGGCGATATGGTGGGGTTGGAATACCACAGATGGGACATCTGCCATTGCGCGCGCCAACTGGGCAAGAAACTCCATCTGCCCATCTATCGCTTCCTCAAAGAGCCGCTTATCCGCCGCTTTGGCGA
>CAMFEN010000190.1 GCA_945949375.1 uncultured Bacteroidales bacterium
GCTGCTAACTCGGGGAATCCTTCCTTTTCCGCGGTTTCTGCAAAGCCAGCGTACATATCCGTCCACTCGTAGTTCTCGCCTTCAGCGGCTTTGAGCAGGCAGTCTGCTGTATCACCGATGCCATCGTGCAGTTCTTTGTACCACAGTTTGGCATGCTCTTTCTCGTTGTCGGCGGTCTTTAGGAAGAGGGCGGCAATCTGCTCAAAACCTTCCTTCTTTGCCTTGCTTGCAAAATACGTGTACTTGTTGCGTGCTTGCGATTCGCCTGCGAATGCAATCTCCAGATTTTTCTCGGTCTGGGTACCGGCATACTTGTTTGCCATAGTTTTTTCTGATGTTAGTTAGTTATTGTTGATTAGTCAGCGTTATCGGAGTATTTAGACACTTATTTTTTAGATAAAATCTAAATCCGAGGCAAAAATACTACATTTTTTTGATATGTACAAATTTTTCTTTTGTTTTTTTGCTTATATCGCTTATTTTTTGTACCTTTGCGGTCTAAAAACAGCAGCAAGAATGAAGAATAGCAGAGAGTTGTTAGCCGACTGCGGCTTGAATTGTACGAAAGAGCGTATGTTGGTGATTGAGTATTTGCAGCGCCACCGCACGCATCCCACAGCGGAGGAAATCTATGAAGGCTTATGCAAAATGAATGCCGGAGTGTCGCGCGCGACGGTTTTTAATACGCTGAAAACACTTTCTGCACAAAAAGCCCTTTTGACGTTGCAGATTGGTGATGGTGCTACTCGATATGATATATACACCACTCGCCATGCCCATTTCCGCTGCTTGAACTGCGGAAAGATAGAGGATATCCCCATGAGGAAAGAAGATGTAATGCAGTTGCCGCAGGGATATGAGATTTGCCAATCGGATTATCATTTCACAGGTTATTGCCCCGAATGTTCGGGCAAAAGTCATATATTACGCTGATACACACATAGAAGAAAAAAATGCTGTCTAACCGATTGTTAGGCAGCATTTTTTTAGCGAAGCATTATTCCTTGTGCGTTGTATATTTCGCCGTTGTTTCCTATGATAACCAATTGATTATCTACTATTTTCTTATATGGAGCCTTGCGTGTGCCGGCAGTGGCATCTGCATTGGATGTGATGGGTGGAGTGGGAGATTTATACCAAAGAGTGAGCGTATTGTCGGCAAAGAAGTCGCGCTGCGCAGTCAGCGTGAGTGCTGTACATGTCTCTGTGATGGGGACACTGAAACCTACAACATGAGGAAAATTATTGTAAAGCACTACGGTATTCTTCGCCGGCGTGATGTTCACTCGTTCGGTCTCTACAGCTTCATCTTGTATGTTACCGCCAAGCGGTGAGATGGTTGGGAGTGTTGCTTTCGCGCCTTTCGTATCAATGTCCGATAGCAAGACGGGTATGAGCCTGTACGAGAAACCGCTGTAATTGGTGAGAATGCCGGTGAAGTTACAGCGGGTGGTGTCATCGGGCAATGTCTTGCCAGAAAGGACACCAAACTCATCATAATAGCCATACAAAATGCCGTCTTTTGCTATTTTGTTTTCCGTCGTGAACACTACGTCTTCGATAGTAACCAACGTTAAGGGGTGTGCTTGATAGGTATCTTCATTAATAGCGGTAACTATCGTAGGGGTAGGGCGTGTTGCGGGGGTAGCCTGTAAATCCTCTCCTATTTGCGTGGTATTGAACAGGGGTTTCCCCTCATATTCTCCCAATGTGCCGAAAAGAGAGCCAATCCATTGTATTCCCTGCGCTACTGCTCCCGTCGGCAGTGGTAAGCCGTTGGTGCGTAGGACAATACCTTTACCACTTTTGTCTTGAAGATACATCTCTGAAGACGTTTTCACGCCAATGATAATGGCGTTTTGTGTTTCCGAAAGTCGCAGTTCATAGGAGGAAGTCGGCGCGGCGGCGATGAACTCAGCGATGCTCTCCGCATAGCCTTTCAGCAGAATGTATGTAACTTTCACTTCCTCGCTGTAGTCGTTGCCATCGGTGGCGATGACTCGCAGGGAGGTGGTCTCTGCGATGCGTAATGGGGATTGGTATCTCACGCGGCTCTCGCTGTTGACAGGGTCTGTCCCGTCGAGGGTGTAGTATATCTCCGCTCCCTCGGTAGCGCAAGACATTGTCAGCAGGAAGGGAGTAGTGAATGAACCGTCTGCTGCTACAGCCCCTTCCGCAGGAGAGAGCGTAGGCATTGCGATAGCAGTTGCAACCACCGGCACTTTGTATAGGAAGAAAGGTTTATACTGCCCCGTAGAGGAAGTGTAGAAGCGGTAATTGCTATTGGATTGACACAAGTAGCGCGTCCCACACATAAACCGACCGGCTTTGCTTAATGTACAGACACCTCCTGTCTCGCTATAAGCAAACGTTGTGGAAGACGGGTTGCATATATACTTGCCCACCGCCGCATCTTTCAGATACACTCCTCCCGTAGTGGTCTCGACGATGTACTCTGCCCAGCCGCCGGCAGCCACCGTAGCATCCGTAGCACCATCCCAGCCTGTTACGCCCAGGAATATGGATGGGGCGTATAGCACCACGCGGTCGCCGTCTTGCAAGGCACTGATGTTCGCAACCATCGTATAACCTTCCGGCATCGCCGCGCGGCAAATGCTACACCCAACGAGTAGGCAGAATAAAGCAAGAGCGAATTTCGTCCGCATAGGGGGAAATGAACAAACTAATAATTTACAAACTGAATAAACTATCGTTTGTAGTTCTCCCACTTTGTGTTGCGCATGTCGCCCGACTTGAGGAATTCTTCGTGCATCGCCAGCGCGCAACTCAGCGTGTGCGGCGTGTGCGCGGTCTTCGACATCTCCAAGTACTCATTGAGCAGCGGGCGGTACTGCGGGTCAACGCAGTTGTTGATTATCTCATGCGCGCGCTGAATCGGGCTCTTCCCGCGCAGGTCGGCGATACCGTGCTCCGTGATGATAATCTTCACGCTGTGCTCCGAGTGGTCGAGGTGGCTGACCATCGGCACAAACGCGGAGATACAACCGCCTTTTGCCGTGGAGGGAGTGGTGTAGATACTGATATATGCATTGCGGGTGAAGTCGCCGGAGCCGCCGATGCCGTTCATCATCTTCGTGCCGCACACATGCGTCGAGTTGATATTGCCGAAGATATCTGCCTCCAATGCCGTGTTGATGGTTATCAAGCCTAATCGGCGAGCCACCTCGGGGTTGTTGCTTATCTCCTGTGGACGAAGCACTATCTTGTCGCGGAAGAAATCGATATGGTCGATGATATCTTGCAACTTGTCTGCGCCGACGGTCAGCGAGCATCCGCTGGCGAACTTCACGCGCCCCTCTTTCATCAAGCCCACCACCGAGTCTTGAATCACCTCCGTGTACATCTCAAACGGCGGGATATGTTGGTTCTCTCCCAGTGCCCCCAGCACTGCATTGGCGATGTTGCCCACGCCCGACTGAATAGGCAGGAACGATGCGGGGATACGCCCTGCTTTCATCTCTGCCTCGAGGAAAGCGGCTACGTTCTCACCAATCTTCGCCGTCGTCTCGTCCAGCGGCGAGAACTTACCCACCTCGTTCGGGCGGTTCGTCTTCACCACAGCGACAATCTTGCTCGGCTCCACCTTGATGCAGTCCGTACCAATACGGTCTGACGGCTTATAGA
>CAMFEN010000191.1 GCA_945949375.1 uncultured Bacteroidales bacterium
TACACGACGCTCTTCCGATCTAAGCGTATGAGGACAACGACCTGCTCTTTGCCATCGGTCCCGCCGGCAGCGGGAAGACCTACACCGCCATTGCACTCGCGGTGCGCGCACTGAAAAACAGAGAGATAAAGAAAATCATTCTCTCGCGCCCCGCCGTGGAAGCCGGCGAGAAACTCGGTTTTCTGCCGGGTGATATGAAAGAGAAGATAGACCCGTATCTGCAACCTCTTTACGACGCGCTGCAAGACATGATTCCGCCCGCCAAACTCAACGAGTACCTTGACCGCGGGGTGATACAGATTGCGCCGCTCGCTTTCATGCGCGGACGCACTCTCGCAGATGCTATCGTTATCTTGGACGAGGCGCAGAACACCACCACGGCGCAACTCAAGATGTTTCTCACGCGGCTCGGCATCAACGGTAAGATGATTATCACAGGCGACCTCACGCAGATAGACCTGCCCGCGGCGCAGAAGTCAGGGCTGCGCGATGCCATTGAGAGGCTACAAGACATCCGCAGCATCGCCATCGTGGAATTTAACCAAAAGGACATCGTAAGACACCCCCTCGTGAAACAAATCGTAGAAGCGTATAGGTAATTAGAAAAGCATGAGCACTCATAATTCATAATACAAAATTTATAATTCACCACAATGTTCATCATCGGTATTGCGGGCGGCACCGGCTCGGGTAAAACAACGGTGGTAAAGAAACTCATTGAACGCCTGCCGAAAGGCGAAGTAGTGGTTATTCCGCAGGATTCTTACTACAAAGACTCCAGCCATGTGCCCGTGGAAGAACGGCAGAACATCAACTTCGACCACCCCGATGCCTTCGACTGGCACCTACTCGCCAAGCAGATAGCCCAACTCAAAGACGGCGAGGCGATAGAGCAACCTATCTACGACTACCTGACCTGCACCCGCCAGCGCGAGACTGTCCATATAGAGCCGCGCGAAATCATCGTCATCGAGGGTATCATGGCGCTCAGCGACAAAAAACTGCGGCAGCAGATGGACTTGAAAATCTTTGTGGATGCCGATGCCGACGACCGTCTCATCCGCGTTGTGCAGCGCGACATCGTGGAGCGCGGACGCACCGTCGCCGCCGTGATGGAGCGCTATGAGCGCGTGCTCAAACCCATGCACGAGCAGTTCATCGAGCCCTGCAAACGCTACGCCGATGTGATTATCCCGCAAGGCGGGCACAACAACGCCGCCATCAACATGCTCGTCAAGTTCATCAAACAGCAACTCGCGGACAAATAAGATAATTTGTAAATTTGAGAATGTGTAAATTTAAAAATTTTTAGTTCCACATCGTCATTTTCAATTTTACAAATTTACAAATTGAACTATTATGTTTTTCCAACTCTTCTATGTATTCCTTAAGATTGGGACCTTCACCTTAGGTGGGGGTTATGCTATGCTACCCCTTATTCAACGCGAGGTGGTAGATAGGAAGCAGTGGTTAGACGAGGAGGAGTTTCTCAACATGATTGCCCTCGCGCAAGCCGCGCCCGGGATTATCGCCGTTAATTCCGCCATCTTCATCGGCTGGCGTTGCGGCGGATGGAGAGGTATGATGGGAGCCGTGCTCGGAGCGGTTATCCCCTCTTTTTTGATTATCTTGGCGATAGCAATGCTCTTTCAAGACTATAAGGACCAGCCTGCTGTGGAAGCGGTGTTCAAAGGTGTTCGCCCTGCCGTGGTGGCACTGATTGCAGCGCCGCTGCTGAAGATGGCACACACGGCGAAAATCACTTGGCTCACCGCCCTCATTCCTATCGCTGCTGCACTCCTTATCTGGCTTGCAGGTCTCAGCCCTGTGTGGGTTATCTTCATCACCATCGCGGCAACATTGCTATATACGTATCTGAAAGAGAGAAGACCGCTACGCTAAAAGATAAAGGATTAAAGACGAAATAGAATCAACTCTGAAACTTAATAGACGAAGGTAATACGTCTTTTATCCTTCATCCTTTATCTTTTATCCTTTATCTTTTATTCTTTATCTTTCATCCTTTATCTTTCATCCAATAAGAATATGCTATATCTTCAACTCTTTCTCAGTTTTTTCAAAATCGGGCTCTTTGGGTTCGGTGGCGGGTTGGCGATCCTATCGCTAATCCAACACGAGGTGGAGGCAAATGCGTGGATGTCGCAGCAAGAGTTCGTGGATATCGTGGCTATCAGTCAGGTAACGCCCGGACCTATCGGTATCAACTGCGCCACCTACGTGGGCTACACCGCTACGGGTAGCGTCTGGGGCAGCCTGCTCGCTACCTTCGCCATCATCCTCCCGAGCCTTATCATCATGCTCGCTATCTGCCGCCTCTATTTCTTCCTCAGCACGCGCTTTCGCAGCAATCCTTATTTTCAAAACACGCTCCGCATGCTCCGCTTTGCGGTTATCGGACTGATAGCCGCCGCAGCCCTGCTCCTCATCACCCCCGACTCCTTCATCGATTGGAAGAGTTGGCTCTTCTTCGCGGTGGTTTTCCTCCTTACTATCCTGCCGGAGTTGACCAAAGGCATAAAAAACAAAGGAGTGCAGCAACTGCTCTCCTCTCTCTCCCACCCTATCATGCTCATCATCTTAGCAGGCATTGCGGGGTACGTTGTGTATAATTAACCTAAAACTCCAAGGTCGTCTGTGTGCCGGCGGGTAGTTTGGACGGCGGAGTCTTCTTCTTAGTCCCGACGGTTCGTGGCGCATTTGGAGTGTTATGAAGATGCGGTGCTTTCGCCGCACTTTTTTCTTTTTCCTGCCGAATAGGTTGCGGCTTCTGGTGGCGCACTTGCTCAATCAGTTGCCGTGTGGGCTCGGCGCAGTTCTTCAATACCCAGTCGAGGTAGCCCGCTTCCGCCTGCTGCACCTGCTCTATCGTCTTTCCTTTGTATTTGCCTTGCGCGAACACTTTCTGCCCTTCGCGTATCACCAAGAAGCCGTCCACGGAGATGAAGTCGAAATCCGGTCGGCAGAACTCCTGTGGGTCTTCGGAGGTCTCCTGCTGCGCCTTGAAAACGGCTATCGTGGCGCGCACATCTGCCAGCGAGTTGTGGGCGTCGTCAAACTCCCTGCCGTAGTAACGCCGATAGACATCCGTCAGGCGGCGGGAGGTGCGCGCTATCTCTATCAAGTAGGCATCGTAGAAGCGATAAGCATCGTAGTCTATCGTCAGCCCCTCGCGCTGCAGGTTGTAGTAGAGGATACGCGCATCGAAGCCGTTGCCGTTGTAGGAGAGGATGTCGCAGTCTTGCAGGAATGCCATCATCTGCGGATAGATATCCTTGAGCAATACGCCCTCGCGCTCCAATACCTCGCGGGTGATATGGTGTACCGCCTGCGCCTCGGGTGCTATCGTGTAAGCCCCCGAAGGCTTGATATACCAATCGCATGCTCCCACCTCCTCGAAGGTGCGAGCATCCACTTTCACGAGCGACAATTGGATAATCCAGTCGCGCTGCACATCGAGACCCGTAGTCTCGGTATCAAAACATACAAGATAAGGTTTCACGATAATTCTAAATTGTTAGAGCATGGGCACTCATAATTCAATTGTCTTACTCCACATATAGCACCAACCCTTTCAGGTATTCGCCTTCGGGGTGGTAGATATTGATGGGATGGTCTTGGGGT
>CAMFEN010000192.1 GCA_945949375.1 uncultured Bacteroidales bacterium
GAGATTGGAGGGCGGTGCCTACTACGTAGTTGCTGCCGCCGATGAAGATAAGGTCATCAGGCGAGGCGTCGGCAAAGGCGGCATAGAGGGTAGCGGAGATGATTTTGGCAAGTGGCGATAGGAGCGGGAAAAGAAAGACTATACTATCTTATGGAAGCGGTCTTCAAGTTCTTTTATACGCTCCATTAGTTTCTCAAATGATAACTTGTTACCATAGATCATTGTCTCACACATCTGTTGATAATCTTCTTTCCAATCAGCCCAAAATTTATCAGGCGGGCATAGTACTATGGTCTTTCGGAAATCGGTCGAATAATCCACATCCTTCATTGATGTGAATACAGAGCGATGATGTTGAACACTTTGCCACAAAGCGTTATCTTCTACCGCTTTCTTAGCAAAATCTAAATCCATCATCCGCTCCAAATCATACAAATGGCGTGATCGGCGGTTTGCAACCATCGTGTCGCGCTCTATGGAGAATAACTCGTGCAATAAGCATGCTTTCTCCACGAACGTTTTTGCAGGTGCTGCCGCTGTAATTATAGGATTGATAAACGAAGTGCTAATGGTCGGGAAACTACTCTCAATCATGCTTGTAATATGACAAGCAATGGTGGGCTCCATCAACGAGCGTGCGCCCACCTCAAGCACAACTTCGTTCTTCAAATAACTATATTTCTCCGCCAACAATGACGGATACTTGACGAAAATACGCCTTGGTTCAGGATAGGTGGAATCGCCATCTCCGTCAGGTTCAACCTCAATAGTCAGGATATTGGTTAGTCCGTATTTTTTCAAGCCCTCATTGAGAATTGGTGCAAGAGTTTCCCTGACATATAGCGATGACTGCTTGCGCAAGTTTTTCAATTGTTTTTTCGTTAAGTCCCCACTTAATCCATACTTTGCAGGGTCGATGGCAATATCTATATCCTCGGAAAAACGACCAATCAGACTACCTACCTTCGATAAGGAAGTTCCACCTTTGAAAAGGATATTCGCGTCTAAATCAAGAGAAAACAAGATTTGCAGAATACAAGTAACCCACATATCCTTTTCTATTGCTACAGCGGGAAGGTGGATGTTTTCTTCTGCATTGCGCAAGACCATACGCTTCTGCTCATCTGTTAGCGTATGAAAATTATTCATATAACTCTGTTATTAGTTTTTTGACCCAAGCGGGCATCAGTTTCAAATCCATTTCTGAAATGCGAGGTTGCTGTTTCAGTATTTGTTTAAGCGTTGCGATTTGCTCTTGTGATAGATTTTCCTTGCCAATCTCTTTGAGGGCAATAAAAACTAATTGTGCAAAAGAACTCTCAAAAGCAAAAGTCTTGGGAGCAGCATGTTTGAATATAATACTCCTGCCATTTCTTATTTCCACTTTCCGTCCTTCCCCGTTCGTAACATATACTGCGTTCATAGGGACTTGTGTACTCAACCCAAGTTTATTGACTGCGTATGCTCCGGCAGGTGCTATCAGCGTTCTGTCGCGATTGGCAAGGCATAACGCTATTTCATCGAAAGTTGGATAAATTACACCTAACCCGAGTTCCGTTTCTATCTTTGGATAGCAATATACACCTCTTGCGACGCGAATAATTTGTCCTGCTTCGTTAAGCCGCTCAATGGCTTTTTGTACAGCAGAGGCTGAGCCGTAGTGCGCAAAACGAACAGGAGTGAATGCGATACCCCTTCCGCTCTTCTTTAGTGATGTTAATATCTTATCTTCAACAGATTGCATTTGTTCTTTAATTGAATTTTGTCGCAAATTTACTATAAAGTTACGACATACACAAGTAATTTAGCAAAAAAATCAAGTTTCCACTCATTTTTCTAAAGAAACAAACCAAAAACGGTTACAGAAACACCTCCATACTGTTGATTTGGAAGATACAGACATCGCGGGCTTGGCGTTGGGAAGTTGCTGTGGGGTAATCAATAGGTAGTTATTACTGTTGCTGTAGAGTTTATTGGAGCGATGTAGGGATGGTAGGAAAGATTTCGGAGGATTGGGGATTGGAGGATAGTAGGGGAGATTGGAGGGCGGTGCCTACTACGTAGTTGCTGCCGCCGATGAAGATAAGGTCTTCGGGCGAGGCGTCGGCAAAGGCTGCAGAGAGGGCTGCGGAGATGGTGGGGAAAGAGCGGTTGGATAAAGGATGAAGGACACAGGATAAAGGACTTATTACATTCGTCTCTGAGGTTTCAGAGTCGGCACTCTTTAGTCTTTTATCCTTGCTCCTTGCTCCTTTATCCAATAGCGTCCTTAATCCTTCATCCTTGAACATTTTCAGCAGTTCCTCAGCAGGGAAGGCGCGGTGGTTGTCGGGCTGGGTGAAGTAGTAGATGGCATCGCGGGGCAGGAGGCGCATTACCTCGCTGATGTCTTTATCCGCCACCATGCCGAAGATGATACGCGTGGCGCGGTAGTGCGGCATCAATGTCTGTAACTGCTCTGCTACATACTTGATACCATGTGCGTTATGCCCCGTGTCGCAGATGGTGAGCGGGTGCTCACGCACTGTCTCCCAACGCCCGCGCAGACCCGTCAGGGTGCAGACTTGGGAGAAAGCGAGGGCAAGACCGCTTCGCTGCAAGACCGCTTCGCTGTCTGACCGCTTTGCTGCAAGACCGCTTCGCTGTCCGACCGATTTACCAACATCCGCTAAAAATCCTTCCTCATTTCTGCAAGGGCGTAGCCCGCAGCAAGGTGTTTTTTTATACTCCTGCTCGCTATCGCTCACGAGATTCATGGGATTTTTGCAGAGGATACCATTTCCGATACTATATCGGTCGGACAGCACGAAGTGCGGTCGTTTGTCTGACAGTCGCAAGACGGTCTCTTAATCTTTCACTATCTGTATCTTTTCTTGCGTTTGGAGCCAGCGGTAGAAGTCGGGGGTGATGCGGATATAGCGGCTCTTGGAGGTCATGTGGATGAGGTAGTTGTGTATGGGGTCGGCTATCTGGATGTGGAGTTGCCCCTTGCCCGGGTTCTTTTTGCACTGCTCGTTCAGTTCCTCTATCAATTCGTTGTCTAAGTTCATCAGCGAGATGCGGAGCGTCAGCCCCTTTCCATAGAGGTCTTGCACGTCTTTGAGCAACTCCACATTGCTGATATTCAGTTCAAACTCCGCTTTCTCGTCTTCCTGCTCCTTGAACCATCGCATGCCTGCGCCGCGTTGGGCGATGGTGCCCGTGATATAGACATAGACATTGGGTTGCAACATCGGGGAGAGGCGTTTGTAGTTGTCGCCAAAGAGTGCCATCTGGTAACTGCCGGTGTAGTCCTCTACGATATAGCGCCCGTAAATATTCCCTTTCTTCGAGGTCGCCACCTCCGCGCTCGTTACGATGCCGCCGAAGTGGAGCGGTTTGTTCTTGTACTTCGCGAGGAAGGCTTCGGGGGTGATACGGGGGGTATCTTCGGTGTCATCGCCACCTTCGTTGTTTTCGTTATTTTCGTTGTCTTCGTAATTAGCGTTTTCATTTTCGCTATTCTTGGCGGCAGCGGCGCGGGCATCGGGGGTACGCCAGCCGTCGAAGAGGGTCAGTTCGGCGGCGGTGATGTCGCACATCTCGCGCACCTCGTATTCGTATTCATCTAATGGGTGGGCGGATAGGAAGATGC
>CAMFEN010000193.1 GCA_945949375.1 uncultured Bacteroidales bacterium
GTCATAAACGCTTTCTCGTAGTCATCCACTTGCCATTGGTCGCGCACCACCAACTTCTTATCGTTGGTATTCAGCACCAATTTGCGCGGCTCACCCGCCTCATAGATAAACCCGCCGTGCTGCAGACGGATAGCATATTTGTACTGCACCTCCCCCGCAAAATCGCTGATAGGAAGGCTCACTGTCCAAAAGTCCTGACCGTGGCAGTTCATCACCAGCGGATGCTCCTCCGTCCAGCCGAGGATCGATGCTTTGGTCTCAATCACGCAGAGGCTCTGTCCGTACTCCGCGCGGTAGTTAATTTGAAAACTTACGTTCATGGTATGATATTGATTGTTTGATTTTCTTTTTACGGGCTGCAAAGTTACTACATTTTTTCCCAATTTCCAAATTTTTCAAACAAAAAAGTGCAAAACCAATGCGTTTTTCCGGCAATTACCTTTCTTACCCTTTGGGAGACTAATTCGGCTAAACCTCGTGTGGCATTTAAGGACAACGTCTAATCCAAAAAATACAAAAATTGCAATTTGTTTGCTATATACCTTAATCTATAACAAATTGTCATTTCCGATTTACCTTGTCTTTTTACGACTTTCAGTAAGGGGTAAGTAAAGGTTAAGTAAGGGTCTAAACGGGGGCTTAGTTCCTTTTGAATAGTTTTTGGAAAATATCAAAATAATTGGAAAAATAACAATATACGAGAAAAATGTCAAAATGCAAGTACTGCTGAACGATAACTCTTTTTGCACAAATTGTGCAATTACGCGCAATGTATAGTGAAAATGGAATTTTTATTTGCCTATATCATAAAAATTTCGTACCTTTGCGCGCTATTTATAGTTAATTCATACACAATACGCCATCAAATTGTAATTATGATAGGACTCTTCAACGATAATTTCCCTCCCGTCATGGACGGAGTCGCGCTCACCGTGCAAAACTATGCCTATTGGCTGCGAGAGCAGGGGAAAGAGGTCTGTGTCGTTACCCCATATGCTCCCCATTCCCAAGAAATACTCCAAGCCGCTAAATACCAACTCGAGAGATATGTTTCCATACCTATCCCCATGCGCAAACCCTATCGATTTGGTATTCCCTATCTCGACTATAAGTTCCTCAACCATCTCCATGCCAAGCAGTTTAGCATCATCCATGCCCACTGCCCCTTCATGGTAGCGACTTTCCATTCCAAGTATCGACAAGATTTTGAGCGGGCTTTGCGCTTCAGACCCATTGTGGATAAAGTGGTTGACTATATCGTCCGCTTCTACGAGCAGGCGGACGAAGTCTGGATACCACAAGCCGCCGTCGAACCCACACTCCGAGAATACGGCTACAAAGGCAAAGTCGTCGTCGTGGATAACGGCAACGACTTCGTCTCTCCTCCCCAAGAAGTCGAGCAAATGCGCACACTGCAGCGGGCGCGCTTGCAACTCAACGACAAACAAACCATGCTACTCTTTGTCGGGCAACATATCTGGGAGAAAAATATCGCCTTCATCCTCGACGCACTGGCGCTCATACCACACCTGCCGTGGAAACTATACATGATTGGCACAGGCTACGCGAAAAGTGATATTCAAAAGAAAATCAATCAGTTGGGGCTTTCTGAAAAAGTGATTATGGTTGGCTCCATTCTCGATAGAGAAATGCTCAAACGTTACTACGCCGCCGCCGATATGTTCCTATTCCCCTCACTCTACGACAACGCCCCTCTCGTCGTCCGTGAAGCTGCAGCGATGCACACCCCTGCGCTCCTCCTGCAAGATGCTACCGCCGCAGAAATCATACGAAACAACGACAATGGATTCCTTTGTCAGAACGACCCCAATGCCTACGCCCAACTACTCGCGTATCTCATCGCGCACCCCAACGAAGCAACAAAAGTCGGCAACCGAGCCTCACAAACCATCGCGCGTTCGTGGCAAGATGTCATGACCGAAGTCAGCGAGAGATACGATGCAATTATCGACCGATGGAATAGGACTCATAAATAAGATGCACAAAAAGATTGTTTTGTTGTTGTTGCTTCTTTGCACTTTTTTCCCATTGCATGCACAAGAAGATACATCCATCGATGGACTCATCGTGGATGCCGAAACCGGAGAAACGCTACCTCTGGTGCAGGTCTATTTTGTGCAAAAGCAAAACAACCAATGGAAACCGACCAACATCGGAACAACCTCCGACCTCGACGGTAAATTCTCTATCCCCGCACAGCCACAATATACCACCCTTTGCTTCCAAATGATAGGGTACAAAAACGAATACCTCACTATCCGAAAAGGGCAAAACAAGCATAACCTCAAAATAAAGCTCAACGCTGATACCTACAGCCTGCAAGACATCATCGTTACACCCAAAAAAGAAAAGCAGAAATACAGACGAAAAGGCAACCCCGCCGTCGAACTCATCAAAAATGTCATTGCGCACAAAGACTCCTTCAACGTCAAAACGCAAGACCACTATACCGCAGAAACATACCACCGTATGTCGTTTGCGCTTGAGAACTTCACTCCCGACTTCAATAAACCCTTTTGGAAAAACTTCCTCTTCATCCAAAAGTATATTGATACCACCGAACTATACCCCTCCATCACGCTCTCTATCCGCGAGAATTTCGCCGATGAATACTATCAGCGCAGACCCCGAAAAGAAAAGCATATCGTTAGCCGCAAGCGTATCTTCGGATTGGAATCGCTCCTTACTTCCTCTTCTCTCCAAGAGAACATGAACGCTGTCTTCACGGATATAGATATCAACGACGATAATATCAACGCCCTCTTCAACCGATTTGTCTCCCCCCTCTCCTCACCACTGGCGGTTTCCTACTACCAATACTACCTCGCCGACACCCTCCTTATTGATGGAGATTCCTGCATCGACCTCGCCTTCGTACCTGTTAACTCACAGAGTTACAGTTTCACCGGACACCTCTATATCGTCAACGACTCTACCTACAAACTTAAGAAATACTCCCTCACTGTCCCCAAGGAAATCAACCTCAACTTCGTCAGCGACTACACCGTTGAACACCAATACAAACGCCTTGAGAATGGACTCTGGGCACCCGACAGAACAACCACTTCCGCCAAGTTCTTCCTCTTCAACCGAAAGAAGAACATCATCGCGCGGCAAACGAAAATCTACACTGATTTCGACTTCCAAACGCCCCTCAACCTTGCCGTCTTCTCCCCCTCAGTCCCCACCGACACCGTCAAGCCGCCAGACTCCACTTCCATCCGAGAAGACTTCCTCTATTGGGATACCCATCGCCCAGAGCCTCTCTCCTTCTACGAAGGCTCCGTCATGGACCTCGTCGCAGAGTTCAAAGCCACTCCTAAGTTCAACTCCCTGCTCATGGCAGTCGATGCCATCACCACGGAGTATGTCGCCACCGTACCTTCCTCACGATGGGGAGAGTCCAAATGGGACTTCGGACCTATCTACAATACCATCTCGTGGAATCCCCTCGAAGGCGTCAGACTTCGCATAGGAGGCGTTACCACCGCCAACCTGCATCCGCAACTCTTCCTCTCCACATACCTCGCCTTCGGGACACAAGACCTCCGCCCAAAAGGAAATGTATCGCTTATGTGGTCCTTCAACAAGAAGCATTACCAC
>CAMFEN010000194.1 GCA_945949375.1 uncultured Bacteroidales bacterium
GGTTAGCACGCTGCTGGCAGGTGCGGAACTGCTGCGCGCAGAGGGTATCCGCTTACAGGTCGTGAGCGTACCGTCGGAAGGACTCTTCCGCCAACAGACAAAGGAATACCAAGCAGAGGTGTTGCCGGCAGGTGTGAAGCGCTTCGGACTGACCGCCGGTCTGAGTTGTACGCTCGAGAGCCTTGTCGGCGAAAACGGCACTGTCTGGGGACTCAACTCTTTCGGTTTCTCTGCACCATACAAAGTATTAGATGAGAAATTAGGCTTCACCGCGCAGAATGTCTATGAGCAGGTAAAGAAACTAATCTAACAATCCTAAAATTTCTAGGAAACATAGAATTACTATGCAAAAATAAACGGAGAATTATGGATTACAATTTTCAGGAAATAGAGAAGAAGTGGCAAAAAGAATGGGAGAAAAACGGCACATACAAAGTGTCAAATCATAGTGAAAAGCCGCACTACTATGTGCTGGATATGTTCCCGTATCCGAGTGGCGCAGGCTTGCATGTGGGACACCCGCTGGGGTATATCGCGAGCGATATATACAGTCGCTACAAGCGTCTGCAAGGCTTCAACGTGCTGCACCCCATGGGTTTTGACTCCTACGGTCTGCCAGCAGAGCAATATGCCATCCAGACGGGTCAACACCCTGAGAAGACCACGATGGCGAATATTGAGCGGTATATCGACCAATTGAAGAAGATAGGCTTCTGTTACGATTGGGGCCGCGAGGTGAAGACCTGTGACCCGAGTTTTTATAAATGGACGCAGTGGGCGTTCGTGAAGATGTTTCATTCTTACTACGACACGGTTCAGCAGAAGGCGCGCCCTATCAGCGAGTTAGTGGCGCAGTGGGAGCAGAACGACCCCACGTGGAAGACGCTTTCTGAAACCGAGCAGCAAGCGCGCCTGATGGAGCACCGTATCGCCTACTTGGCAGATACGAAGGTAAACTGGTGTCCGGCGTTGGGTTGTGTACTGGCCAATGATGAGGTGAGCGAAGGGTTGTCGGTTCGCGGCGGACACCCTGTGGAGCAACGGGTAATGCGCCAATGGTGCTTACGTGTGAGCGCGTACGCGCCTCGCTTATTGGAAGGGCTGGATAGGATAGAGTGGTCGGATAGTTTGAAAGAGACACAGCGTAACTGGATAGGCCGCTCCGAGGGCTCAGAGATGCAGTTTGCTATCAAAGGGCAGGATGCACCGTTTACTATCTTCACTACCCGTGCAGACACCGTCTTCGGTGTTACTTTCATGGTCTTGGCACCCGAGAGCGAGTACGTGCAGCGTGTGGTAACCGCAGAGCAACGTGAGGAAGTGGAGGCGTATTTGGATATGGTGAAGCACCGCACAGAACGAGAGCGTATCGCTGACCGAAAAGTAACGGGTGTATTCACGGGTTCGTATGCCATCAACCCGCTGACGCATGCCGAGATACCCATCTATATCAGCGACTATGTGCTGAGCGGTTACGGCACGGGTGCCATCATGGCAGTGCCTGCACACGACAGCCGCGACTACGCGTTCGCTAAGCATTTCAACCTGCCTATCATCCCGCTGATAGAGGGCGCCGATGTGAGTGAGCAGAGTTTTGATGCCAAAGAAGGCGTGATGATGAACTCCGGCTTCTTGAACGGCTTGCAGGTGAAAGAAGCCATCGCAAAGATGAAGGAGTACATCACCAACACAGGTATCGGTCGCGTGAAGGTGAACTACCGCCTTCGCGACGCGGTCTTCAGCCGCCAACGCTATTGGGGCGAGCCTTTCCCCATCTACTACAAGCAAGGCATGCCGTACACCTTGCCGGAGGACTGTCTGCCATTGCTGCTGCCTGAGGTATCGGACTTCAAGCCTACGGAGAGCGGTGAACCGCCGTTGGGGCATGCGCAGCAATGGGCATGGGACGAAGCCAAACAGCAGGTGGTGGACAAAGCGCTGATAGATAATAAGACTGTGTTCCCTCTCGAACTATGCACCATGCCGGGTTTCGCAGGGTCTTCCGCCTACTACCTACGCTATATGGACAACCATAACGACAAGGCACTGGTAGCCCCCGAGGTGAACCAATACTGGCGGCAGGTGGACCTCTACCTCGGCGGCAGCGAGCACGCCACGGGACACCTTATCTACAGCCGCTTCTGGAATAAGTTCCTCTACGACATCGGCTATATCTGCGAGGATGAGCCCTTTAAGAAACTCATCAACCAAGGTATGATTCAGGGGCGTTCAAACTTCGTCTATCGCCTGATTGGCAGTGCGAACACCTATGTCTCGTATGGGCTTATCGACACACCTGAATACCAAGGTCGCGTGCAGCCTATCCATGTGAATGTGAATATCGTGAGCAACGACCAGCTCGACATAGAGGCATTCAAGGCATGGCGTCCTGAATATGCCAATGCCGAGTTTATCCTCGAGGATGGTAAGTATATCTGCGGATGGGCTATCGAAAAGATGTCGAAGTCGATGTTCAACGTAGTAAATCCGGATATGATTGTAGAGAAATACGGTGCCGACACACTGCGCTTGTACGAGATGTTCCTCGGTCCTGTTGAGCAGTCAAAGCCTTGGGACACAAATGGTATCGACGGTTGCCACCGATTCCTCAAGAAATTCTGGGCATTGTTCTGGAACCGCGACGATGAGTTCCTGCCAAATGACGACGAACCGACAGCAGAACAGCTTAAGAGTCTGCACAAGCTCATCAAGAAGGTGACATTCGACATTGAGCACTTCTCTTACAACACCAGTATCTCGGCATTCATGATTGCCGTGGGCGAACTGGCACAGTCAAAGTGCCGCAGCAAGGTGATACTCAAGGACCTCGTTGCCCTTATCTCTCCCTTCGCTCCACATATTGCCGAAGAACTGTGGGAAGCCCTTGGCGAACAAGGAAGTGTGTGCGATGCAGCTTGGCCTCAATACAACGAGAGTTATCTCGTGGAGAGCAGCATTCAGCTCACCATCTCGTTCAACGGCAAGGCTCGTTTCCAGATGCAGTTTGCTGCCGATGCCGACAACAAGACCATTGAGGAGGCAGTATTGGCCGACGAGAAATCTGCCAAGTACATTGGCGACAAGAAGGTGGTGAAGGTCATCATCGTGCCTAAGAAGATAGTGAATATCGTTATTAAATAATTATTTATGACACGCGAGGCAATACTATACGAAGTAAAAGACTATATTAACATCACGCTTGGCCTGATGTTATATACGTTCGGATTCACCGTATTCCTGTTGCCCTACGAAATTGTGACAGGAGGAATCTCGGGTGTGGGAGCTATTGTCTTCTACGCCACGGGATTTCCTGTGCAATACACATTCTTTATCATCAATGCCATACTCATCGTAGCGGCATTGAAGATACTTGGATGGAAATTTCTCACCAAAACCATCTATGCCACCTTTGCACTAACGTTCTTCCTCGAAGTTGCACAAGAGATAGTACAGCAACCTGACGGACATTTCTATAAACTGCTTGGCGAGGGCAACGACTTTATGTCGCTGATGATAGGATGTATGATGACGGGTACGGCTCTTGCTATTGTATTCCTAAATAATGGAAGTACGGGTGGAACTGATATTATAGCTGCGGTAATCAACAAATATCATAATATA
>CAMFEN010000195.1 GCA_945949375.1 uncultured Bacteroidales bacterium
CGATTCTTGCGCTGTGGAGACCGATGAGGCGAAGCGTCAGTATTTCATCACGCGTATCAACGAGGAGTCTATTGAGGCAGCGAAGTACGCTACCTGCGAGGACTTCTTCATCCTGATGGACGGTATCGGCGCCACGGGTGTGAATGCCTTCACATCGTACGACATGACTTGCTACCACAACTCGTTCCCCGCATCGAACATGTACAAGTGGCTGACCATCTTCTCCGACCGTCTGATTAACCCCGTCTTCCGTACTTTCCAAGCGGAGTTGGAGAACGTGTTTGAGGAGTACAACATGTACCAGGACAATGTGCAGTCGCATATCCGTCAGGAGTTGTTCGGCAAGTTGTACGCCGGCAGCCCCTATGAGCGCGATGTGATTGGTCTGCCCGAGCACCTGAAGAACCCGCGCTTGAGCAAACTGATTGATTTCTACAACACATGGTATGTGCCCAACAACATGGCGCTTATCCTCGTGGGCGACTTCGACACGGAGCGCACGAAGCCGATGATAGCGGAGACCTTCGGTCGTTTGCAGCCGAAAGACCTGCCCGAGCGCAAGAGTTATCCGAAGGCAGAGATGACGGGCGACTACAAGTACAAGATTGGTTACTATCCGCAGATCTGCTGGGCATACGATGGTGTGAAGATTACCGACGATGACGCGCTGGCGTTGCAGTTCGTGGTATCGCTCTTGAACAACGGCTCGAACACGGGTCTGCTGGACCGTATCACGATGGACGGTGAGGTATCGGGTGCCGGTGCATCCTTCGATGCACGCCGCGACCAAGGGCGTATCCTCGTGCAGGCAGTGCCTTACTACGATGCGAACCAACAGGCATACGAGTCGAACAATGCAACCGAGAAAATCGTGATGGCGGAGGTGAATAAACTGAAGAACGGCGACATACCCGACTGGTTGATTAACACCGTGAAGGCAGAGTATGCGCAGAACTTCAAGTTGGAGTTTGAGGACTCGGAGTCGAAGATGATGGAATTGCTCTACTGCTTTATTTACGGCATGCCGCTGGATAATATCTTCACGCAAAACGATAAGATTCAGGCGCTCACCAAGGAGGATATTCAGCGCGTGGCAAAGAAATACTTCGATGCGAGCCACATGACGCTGACCTTCGAGGAAGGTACGCCGAAGAAGAACAAACTGGCGAAGCCGAAGATTAAGTCGCTCGACCTGATTAACGGTCAGGAGACGGAGTACGCCAAGGCGTTCAAGCAACTGCCGAGCGACCCTGTAAAGCAGACGTTCATGGACATGAACGACGTAACGGTTACGCCGATTGACGAGAATGTAACCCTGCACTACGGTGCCAACCCGAAGAACGATATCTTCTCGCTGACGCTTCGCTACGGCGTAGGTTCGGGCAAGAAGCCGATGTTGGAGCCTGTGGCTGAGTTGATGAACATGTCGGGTATCATGCCAGGCGTTACTCCGCAGGAGTTCCGTCGCCAGTTGGCAGAGTTGGGCGGCCGCTGCGGATATGGCGTAGATAGAAGTTACTTCTACGTAAGCATCTACGGCGACGAGGCACACTTGGCAGAGATTTGCCAGTTGGTACAGCGTCAGATGCTCTTCCCGAAGTTCGAGCAGAAGCAGTTTGAGGCAGTGAAGGGTAGCGAGTTGTCGAGCCGCTTCATGCTGTCGAAGATTGATGGCGTGCAGTCGGCAGCGCTCAAAGAGTATGTGCTTTATGGCGACCAGTCGGACTATATTGATGTAGTGCCGTTTATGGATATCTACTACCTCGATGAGGCAAAACTGAAAACCGAGTTCTTGTCTGCTACGCGCTACGCGCTGGATATCTACTACTGCGGTCAGAAGCCCGTGGAAGAAGTGAAGACCATCTTGACCGGCAACCTGCCGCTGCAAGAGGGTGTGAAGCCTTCCACCTCGCCTGTATTCCGCGACCGCAAGGCATACGACAAGACGCAGATTTACTTCCTGCCGAACAGCAACGTACAGCAGGCGACCATCTACTTCTATTTCGAGGGCGTGCCCTACGACAAGGAGCAGGATGTGCTCTTCCAAGCCTTCAACCAGTACTTCTCCAGCGGCTTTACGGGATTGGTATTGGATGAGATTCGCGAGAAACGCTCCATGGCTTATACCGCCTATGGTATCATGTCGGAGGGCGCTCGCCCGGGCAGAAACTCCTGCTTCATGGGCTATATCGGTACGCAGAGCGACAAGGCGGCAGATGCTATTGAGGTGTTCATGAATCTTGTGGATTCGATGCCGGAGTACCCCGAGCGTATCGAGGCGGTGAAGGCAGCGCTGCGCCAGAATGCGCAAATCAGCAAGCCCTCCTTCCGCGGCAAGACGCAGACTTACGACTATTGGCGTGAGATGGGCTATAGCGAAGACCCTGCCCGCTACAACAAAGAGGCGATTGATAACCTGACGTTTGACCAAATAAAGGAGTTCTATCAGCAGAATATCCAAGGCAAGCCGATGACGATTATCCTTGTGGGCGACCCGAAACTGATTAACCAGAAGGCGCTGCAAGCGAAGTACGGCAAGTTCATCAAGCCCTCGAAGGGCAAACTGTTTGCTCCGCTGGATTTGGATTTCTAATGCTCGGGTGCGCAGGCGTCCCCGCCTGCTATAAAGGAGGTGCGGTCTCCAGGTCGCACCATTAAACGCCCGGGTGCGCAGGGGCTTGCATCCCGATTTATCGGTGCGTCCCCGCCTGCTAAAATGTCAAATTGTAAACGGTATTCGTAAAATAAATCAATCGGCTGCTCGTGTAGGGCAGCCGATTGTTTTTTGATTTTCAACCCCACCTTATTTGTTACACCCCACCATAAGGTTCTTACCGAGACCTTACCGAGTACCATTTCAATACTAAATTGCTATGTTACAAATGTTGCAAATGTTACAAGTGTGTAGAATAGTCAGCATGTAACATGTAACAAATGCAACATTTGTAACAATAAAATTTAGTATTCATTTGCGTATTTCAAAATAAAGCACTATCTTTGCACCGCGAAGTCCCGCATGGGGTCTGCCATGGATGAGTGTGGGGCTCGCAGACATGTTGAAAAGGCGTTTATTGGACGCGCTGTTTTGGTTACTGGAACCTCGCAAGTTTCGCTTTTACCATCAAGCACCGCAACGATGAATGTCCTCGGGATATAGTATCCGTATGGGCTTGTTAGCCGCGTTTATTATATCTGCGTGGGCTTCGCGTTGTCGTTTCTATGGTAAAAGGCAATGCGAGGGCCTCAGTAGCGGGAACGACATCAAGAGAGTTCACGCTTTTTTTGTATTCCCCGCTGACATGACCGTGTGCACAAGCATCCTCGTCGCACCACCAAGCGTCCCCGTCTGCCCTCAAGGAGGTGCGGTCGGAGGATGAGCGGAGGATGAGCGAAGGATGAGCGAAGGATGAGCGAAGGATGAGCGAAGGTCGGGCGAAGGATGAGCGAAGGTCGAGTAGTAGCGAAAGAGTAGTGAAAGAGTAGTGAAGGAGTAGTGAAAGAGTAGTGAAGAAGTAGTGAAGGAGTAGTGAAAGAGTAGCGAAGAAGTAGCCCAAGAGCATAGAACCAGCAATGCTTGTCCGGGTACGCAGGCGTCCCCGCCTGCTAAAAGATACTGA
>CAMFEN010000196.1 GCA_945949375.1 uncultured Bacteroidales bacterium
CTGAACTTTTGTGTTGGTGCCATCGTCGCCTACAAGGCGGATGGTAGCGTTGGAGATAGGCTCGCCTTGGTTGTCGGTCAACTTACCTTCTACGAGGAATACCATCTCCGGCAGCACAAACTCGTATATCTGGTCAAAGCCCTTCTTCTGCCCTCGGTTGGAGGAGAAGAAGCCGTTCTGCGAGTTGCCCGCAAAGGTAATTCCGAAGTCATCATTGTTGGAGTTGAAGGGCGCTCCCATGTTGAAGATAAGCCATGCGGTGGAGTCGTGCACCGTGGTGTCTCGTTGCGCCATGAAGAGGTCTAATCCGCCATAGCCCGGATACCCGTTGGAGGAGAAATAGAGTGTCCCGTTGGGGTGAATACAAGGGTACATCTCATCGCCTGCGGAGTTGATTTGCGGACCCATATTCTGCACATTCACCCATTCTTCGCCATCCAGTTCAGCCATGTAGATATCTTTCCCACCGAACCCCTCGGGCGCGTCAGAAACGAAATATAGGGTGTCTCCTGATGCAGAGAGCGAGGGATGCCCCACCGTGATACTGCTGTCGGCAAAGAGTTTGACCTCCTGCGCTTCGCCCCACTCCCCGCTGGCGCGAGAGGAGCGATAAATCTTCGCCCCGAGGTCTTGCCCGTTGATAGGTTTCGAGTAGGTGAAATACATCGTGCGCCCGTCGGCAGAGAAGCAGCAAACCCCTAACTCTGCTGTGGCTTTTGCTCCGCCTACGCTGCCGGTGGAGTCGTTCTCCTGCTCCTCTTGCTCATCGCCGTAAAGCCCTTCCGCCAGGGCAATATCCTCCCATTCGCCGGCGGCATTCTTGCGCGCCGAATAGAGGCTGAACAACTGAGCACCCGTTACGGGACTCGGGCGCTTCAGGCTTTTCTTCTTGCTGCCGGAAGAGCCGGATTGTTGTCGGTTGCTGGTGAACATTAGCGCGTCCGCGTCTTCACCGATAAACTGCGGCGCAAAATTGCTGCTGCGCTTGGCGTTGAAGTCCTTGGAGAGCGACACTTTGTAACGAGAGTTCTGCTTTTTCCATTCGTTTATCTGCTGACAAGCATAATGCCCCGCTTGCGCCTGATAGTCAGTAGGATAAGACTGTAAGTAAATCAAGTATTGCTGGTCGGCTTCTCGATACTTTCCTTGGTATTGCAGCACCTGCGCATAGCGCAGATATACGATGGAATCTTGATACTTGTTGCGAATGGCGTTCTTGTAGGCGTTCACAGCCTTGTTGTTGTTCAAGATGCGGTAACACTCGCCTTGGTTAAATGCTACATGTGCCTTCAACGCGCGCTCTTTTTGTGGCGAGATACGGCTGTAACACTGCTTGTATAAGTCGGCAGCATCATAATACTCGCCAATGGCGTACATACGGTCTGCCCTCTTCACGCGCTGCTTAATACTGCAAGATGATAGCCCTACCGAGAGGACTATCATCGCACACACATATATGTAAGGAGCTCTACTATTCAATGGGTACTATATTTTACTTTACTTTGAACTCATATTTTTCCCCATACTCCCGCAAGATGGCGAGTTCTAAGGTCTTTTCCGTTAGATTATACAGCGATGACCATTGGGTTTGTGAAGTGAGTTCCGCAGTCGGTGGTTGAGAAACTGCTTTGAGTAAATCCATTGCCTCATCGTCGTCTAAGGTGTAATTTTTCGCGAGCAGGGTATTGCGCATAGTCTCGTAGCGAGCCTTACCATGTTCAGACCCCCAACCATCAGTAGTGCCTGCCATTGTGGGGGAGACATAGAAATTCGTTACACACCGCAACGTATCATTGCCGGTGAGCACTTCCATCACGCTCGGTATGGTATCACCATCGGGAATGGTGTATTCTACAATAGCATAATCGCCTGTTGCATCTGCCATAAAGAAATGGTAGTTGCTGCGACCGTTGCCTCGCATATCCATATCGTATCCCTTAAGCATCTTGACAGCTTCTTTCACGGTAGAAGCACGATCAAGTAGCATACGGATAGCAACAGTAGTGCTGATACGTGATTTGCCTGTTTCCTGACAAGTCTGCTTCTCATTCAGTGCCAAAACACCTATAGCAAAACCATCTTCATTGATACCATCAAGCGCTGCATATGGCAATCCCATCATAAGTGATAAGTCTGTATTACCATCTGTATAGAATCCTTGTTGGAATCCCATATTCAAACCGTCAACCATAGTAATAGATTTCTTTCCATTGGCAGGAGCAGTATGCACGAGAATAGCGGCAGTGGGTACATAATTTGTGCCGGTCTTATCAAAATGCCGATAATCATAGTTGCGCCCCATCAAGAAGTCAATGCTCTCCGCATCAGGTACAGCAAAGGCACTACAACCCGCGCCAAAAGCCACTTTCTGGGATTTTGTAGGAATGGAGTCGTAAAGCAGGTAAGCTATATACTGAAATAAAGCATTCGTTTCAGTAATGTTGGCTTTTAGCACTTGGTCTAATTTGTAGTCAGCGGTGTAATGGATTTCATACAAACGCCCATTGCCATCTAAGTCTTTCATAGAGCGTATCATGGCGAGTTTGTCTGCATCGGTAATGTACGCAATTTTATTCTTCGTGATAATATCTTTATCGTCAAAGTCGTCATCATCTTTGCAGGAAACTGCTGTGAATACTACCATCATTGCAAAAGCCAAAGGCATCCAATGAAAAAATGAATAATGTGTTCTCATAGATGTTGTTTCTTAATGGGTTAATAATGCATTATTATTCCAGTGCGTGAATCACCAATCCGCTACGCAGTTTCGGCTCAAACCAAGTGGTCTTCGGCGGCATGATATTCCCCGAGTCGGCAATATCAATAATCTGCTGCATGGTAACGGGGTAGAGCGCCAGCGCCACCTTCATCTCGCCCGAGTCCACACGGCGTTTCAGTTCGCCCAAGCCGCGAATACCGCCCACGAAGTCGATACGCTTATCCGAGCGCAAGTCCTTGATACCGAGTATCTTATCCAATATCAGATTGCTCGAGATAGTAACATCCAATACCCCTATCGGGTCGTTATCGTCGTAGCGTCCTTCTTTCGCCGTCAGGCTGTACCATTCGCCGCCAAGGTAGAGCGAGAAATTATGCAATGCCTGTGGCTTGTAAATCTCCTTGCCTTTCTTCTCTACCACAAAATCTGCCTCCAATGCCTGCAAGAATGCCTCTTCCGTCAGCCCGTTCAAGTCGCGTACCACACGGTTGTAGTCGATGATATTCAGTTGATTATCGGGGAAGCATACCGCGAGGAAATAGTTATACTCCTCCTTGCCGGTATGGTTGGGGTTTTGCAGTTTCTTCTCGTTGCCCACCAGCGCAGCGGCGGCGGAGCGATGGTGCCCGTCGGCAATATACATCGCGGGTATCTCTTTGAATATCTGCGTGATATGGCAGATGGTAACGGGGTCGTTTATCAGCCAGAAAGTGTGTCGGAATCCCTCAGGCGGCGCTACAAAATCATACTCCGGCTCGCCTGCCGTTACCTGAGCCACAATCGCGTCCAAGTCGTCGCGGTGGGGGTAAGCGAAAAACACCGGCTCCATGTTGGCGTTGTTCACCCGCACATGCTTCATGCGGTCTTCCTCCTTGTCGCGGCGGGT
>CAMFEN010000197.1 GCA_945949375.1 uncultured Bacteroidales bacterium
CAAACGGGCGCGCGGCATCGTGCAGCAGGATATTGGCGTGGGCGAACTCCTCCGCCGAGAGTTCCGACTCATACAGCCGAATCGCATTCACACTTGATTCCCATCGCTCCTTGCCGCCGGCGATGATATGCTTCACTTTCTGCCAACCGTTGCGGAGCAGTGCCTGTTCGGCAAACGCAATGTAGTCGGGGTGCATCACGATGCAGACCTCATCGATGCAGTCGGCGTGCTCAAACGCTTCCGTAGCATGCTCCAGCACACTCCTGCCGTCTGCCAACGGCAGCAACTGCTTGGGCACGTTGCCTCCGACCCGTGCTCCTATGCCTCCGGCTAATATGACGGCTATGTTCTTCATCTTGCGTAGTAGCCTCCTGTCTTGTTGCTTCCTCTGTATTCTATGCTTCCCGCCAATTCACTTAATGCCCTTTTGACGGAAATAAGTGTCATCCCTAATGCTTCTGCTATATCTTTTCGTTTGCAACCTCCGTGTTGTCGGATATAGCATAGCACAGAATTTATCGGCTCATTTATCGGCTCATGTTGTTGGAGGGTTTCTTGGGCTTGTTTCCAGTCGATATGCTCGTAGCGTTTCTTCAGTTCGTTTTGCTGTGCTATATGTAATTATCTTCAACAAAAATCTCCAAAAATTGTCCAGATATTTTTCTCTTTAACGTATAATTATCATATAATTAACCATTAATTCATTACCAAAAAACAAATTAGTGTTTGAAAGCAGAAAGCATTCGCTTATATTGAATTCATAGATAAGTTTTACAAACTTACCATGCGGCGCGTGATTGTAAAATTGTCAAATTGTCAATTTGTCAAATCCAATATCATATCTGCCAATTCGCGGATGGTGCCCTGCCCACCGGGGGTTTGTAGGCGAAGGATATGGGGGATGGCAAGCACTTCGGGGCGAGCGTTAGGCGGGCAGGCGGGGAAGCCCACAGCGCGGAGCAGGTCAAGGTCGTTGATATCATCGCCTACGAAGCACACATCTTCCAGGCCGATGCCCAACTCGCGGCAAATCTCCTCCGCGGCTTCTAACTTAGTGGTCGCTCCTTGTTGTACCTGACTGCCCACACCCATGCGGAGGTATTGCAGGCGCAGTTTCTCAGCGCGACGCTGCACGATAGGGGTATTCTCGCTGGTGAGGATGCCGCAGGGGATGCCCGCTTTTTGCAGGCGCACGATACCCATGCCGTCATAGACGCAGAAGCGCTTCATCTCCTCGCCATTGGCACCATAGTACATGCCGCCGTCCGTCAGGCAACCGTCCACGTCCGTCAAAAAGAGTTTCACTTTTCTCATAATCGGGCACAAAGTTAGCCAAAAAAAACGAAATATGCAAGCCGATGGCATGTTTTTTGTGCATTATTTTGCATATACAGAAAAAAAGTAGTATCTTTGCACGCGAATCAATAAAACCAAGAATCATTATGCGCTATCGTTTTTTATCCAAGTGGAATATGCTGTTGGGCTCTTTGAGCCTGTTGTTAGCAGGCTGTGGCAGTACGCAGAAGACAAGCAAGTCCATCGCTTCGGAGCATCAGATTATGGCGCTCTACGGAGTGCCTGTGGAGCAGTTTCAGCCGTTGCCAGCCAACGAGGCAGATACTATCGGCGGTAGCCCTTCGGAAGTATCGGAAGCACCTGCCGCGGAGGTAGAACAAGATACCGCTATTCAGCGTGCCCCGCAGATTATGGTTAAGTATGGTGTGCCTTTCCCGAGAAACTAATCACTCTTTGTGTGAAATTCATAACAAAAATGCACTTTTCGTATGAAAAAGTGCATTTTTTTTATTACTATGCTTAATATATGGATTTATTTTTGTACCTTTGCAGGGTGATTTCAAGTTTCAAGTATTCGGATATAAATGAACTCAGCAGAAAGGAACATACTTGAAACCTGAAACATGACACTTAAAAACTTATCATACGCTATGGACGAACAGAAGAATATCCCGTTGTTGGACTGCCCCGTTGACTACCTGATAGGCGATGCGAGCGGCAAAGTGATGAACGAGTACGGTCGATTCCCGTGCAAGATCAAGTGTGGCGTGTATGCCATCCTCGTGCGTGGCTCTGCGCGGGCGACTATCAACATCTCGCAGTATGAGTTTCAGCAGAACGATGTACTGTTGCTGGAGCCGGGCAGTTTCCTGCTGATACACGAGTTTTCCGAGGACGCGCTGGTGTATTACGTGCTGTTTTCTTCCTCATTTATGGAGAAACAGGCATTCAAGAGCCGTATGTCGCTGACGGCATTGCGCCTGCATTCGCCCATTATCCATGTCGGTGAGGAGCAGGCGGAGGTCATCCGAGAGGCTGCCGAACTGCTTATCAAGGCGATGAACACGCGTCCGTCAATGCTCACTTCGGATATGATGGTGCATATCTTCAATCTGTTGCAGTCTGCCTACGCAAGCCATGTGCGTCAGCAGGAGTCGGACTTCCTGATGCGTCCCCAAGACCGCAAGACGCAGATCTATCAAGACTACTGCCAGTTGGTGCTGAAGAACTATCAGCAGTGGCATCATGTGAACCAATATGCGGAGGCGATGCACATCACCTTGCCGCACTTGTGTGCAACCATCAAAGCCGTGAGCGAGCGCACGGCAGGAGATATTATCACCGATGCCATCCTCACCGATGCCAAGGCACAACTGAAGATTACTAACCTACAAATCAAGGAGATAGCCTTGTCGCTCGGGTTTGAAAACATCGGTTTCTTCAACCGCTTCTTCAAGTCCCACGTGGGGGTTACCCCGAAAGCTTATCGGATGGAATAAGCACTTGAAGAGATATAACGAGTTCTCTCTTCCTCTCTTCACCTAACCCTCAGCTGCTCCTCAGCCATTTCAATCGGTTTCTGCTCGGTTTCTGCTCGGTTTCTGGTCGGTATCTGAACGAGTCTATATCGAGACAAAACCGACTCTATCACCAGCCAACACGTTACCTATGAAACCACGAATCTCCCTTTTCTGCCTCCTCCTCTGCGCCTGCTATGCGATGCAGGCGCTAATTTTAGGTAGTGATATACCCCATTGACCCTATTTATTTGTAAAACGAAAGCACCCAAAGAGCCTACATAACGCAGTTTTGTGTCGTGCGGGCTGCATGTATATTATTGTCTAATTTGATGTTTTAGTTGCATATCTCAAAAATTAGTTGTATCTTTGCAGCGCGATTGGGAGAAATCTTGATGGCATTACATATTGATTATTAACAGCATTTGCTATTATTTCGCGTTCAAGAAAAAAGCCTCGGAAACTCTTTTCTCCAACGAAAGAATAGTAACGTCTTCATCGGAGCGAGTAGTCGTAAGACCGATTCCGCACAACCAATACACCATTTAGGTGTAAACTTCTTGGTTGTGCGAGCAGGTTCTCCGAGGCTCCTGTTGAACGCGAAAGAGGTTTGCACCTTTTTTGTAACTATTCGGCTGAGATGGATAGCATGCACAAACTGCTATTTATCTATGGCAAGACAAGACTTGGCGAAGGCAAAGGATGCCAAGAAAGACGAGTTCTACACGCAGTTGCCCGACA
>CAMFEN010000198.1 GCA_945949375.1 uncultured Bacteroidales bacterium
GAGGGTGTAGCCCGCCTGCACTTGGTATTGGAAGTCCTGCTTCTTGTTGCTCTTCACGCCCACAAAGGCATCCACACCCCACGTCGTCTGCTTGTCTTCCGGCTGCAGTTGGCTGGGCTTCTCTATAGTGAGGGTTTCTGTAGCGGGGTCGAAATAGTGTCCGTGGCGAGTGTAGAAGCGGTTGCGTCCCTCCAAGCCGAAATAGAGTTGACAGGTGGAGAAACTGTGCCCGAACTGAAATCCGAGGCGGGTACGGCTGTTGGCGCGTCTGCCCCATTCTGCACGGTGGTTGGCATAGACCTCGAGTTGGTCCTTGGCTTTCTTCCCGCTGTTGTTCAGCCCGTTGAGCTTATACGCAAAATCAAAGAGGGTGTTTGTATGCCCGAAAGCACCGCGCACATAGCCGTGCAGGGGCGTAGGCTCCGCAAAGCGCGTGGGCTGGCTCAACAGGTCGTTGGTGTTGAAGGCAGGGCTCAGCAACGCGTTGTAGTCGGAGTACACCACAGGGTGCTCCGGCAGCATAGTCTCTGTGATAACGGGCTTCTGGTTGATTTTCCCCGCAGACTGCACCACGGGTTGAAACTCCCGTTCCACGGTTACGTTGCGGTTGAGCGTGGTGTCGGTCTGCGCCATCGCTGCCGTAATGGCAAGCAGGCAGCCCCAAAGGGCAATAATATATCTCTTCATCGTTTTCATCTTCAATCAAAATAATCAGAATAATCAGACCATTCAGAATCCTCAGACTACTCCCCCTCCCTCTGTAGGGAGGGATGGGGTGGGTCCTATTCCTCCAACCTGCTTGCTATCCTTTCGGCGATGTCGTCGCCATCGCCCGCGGGCTGATAGTTGGCTTGCAGCGAGAGCAGATACTGCTTGGCTTGGAAAGTATCGCCGCGGCGGGTGTTGATATCCGCTAGCAAGATGAGCGCACGGGCAAGCCAGTACTGTTGCTGCGTGTTCATCTGCGCGAACGACATGATTTCCGCCTCCGACTTATCCAACTCATTCTCCGCGAAATAGCACTCTGCAAGCAAGTACTTCGCCTCTGCGCCGTTGGCGGTGCGCACTTCCTCTGCCACCACCTGCAAGTCAGCCTCAGCGTTCTCCCACTGCTCCAATGCTATGTAGGCTTTCGCGCGGTTGTAGCGCGCCTCTGCCACCACGGGGGCTTTGTTGCTGTCGGTATGATAGTCGGCGAGTATCTGCCCCGCAATGTCTATCGTCGCACGGTGTTGCCCGAGGTAATAGGAGCAACGCAGGATGCCCAGCCGTGCGATGTCGGTGTTCTCCGTGGAGGACGCCTGCGAGAGCAAGCGGTAAAAATAGTCGAGCGCGGTAGCGTAGTCTGCCGCGTCGTAACTCAGTTCCGCCACGCGCATGCACGCCTCTTCCATGTAGGGGTTTCCCGCTATCTCTGCGAGCGTCTTATACTCGCGAAGAGCGTCCTCGGGCTGCATGAGGCGGTAGTAGGCATCCGCCAACTGCTGTTGCGCAGCGGTGCAGTAGCGACCACCCGAGCAGTACTTGCTTAGATATCCGCTCAACGCCGTGGCAGCCGCCGTGTAGTTGCCTTGCATATATTGCAGTTCGGCAGCCGCATACGAAAGCGAGTCGTCGGCGGTGGTAACCTGCATGTTCTGCTTGCTCAGTTGCTTGGTGTAATTGAGGTATTCGGCGATGTTGTTGGTCTCCACATACAATGCCTCAAGGGCATCAAGCGCCGCATACGCCTCATCGGTGGCGGGGTAGCGATCGATGGTGGCTTTGTAGGCGGCAATCGCCTCATCGGTTCGGTGGAGGTTACCATATAGCATGGCGCGCTCCAGCGATGATTTACGCGCATAGTTGCTGTTCGGATAGGTCTGGAGCAACTGCCCGTAGGTCTCTATCGCCGCGGATTCATCTTCCAGTTGCAACTGTGCGCGGGCTATCTCATACATGCCGTCATCGGCGTAGTCTGACTTTGGGTAACGCGCCACCAGCGTCTGCATGGTTTTAATCTTATCGTTGTACTTGCGTAGCAGTCCCTGCGCATAGCCTTTCTGGAAGGTGGCATAGTCGGAGCCTGTTGCGTTCTGGTCTATCACCTGTCCGTAGTAAGCGATGGCGCTGCGGAAATCGCGAGCGTTGAAGGCGCAGTCGCCCAAGCGGTTGAGCGCATCGGCATACGTCGGGTCATTGCCTCCCTGACCACCACCTTGGTCGATATAGCGCAAGAACTGTTTGTTCGCCTCATCATACCGATGCAGCGAGAAAAGGGCATAACCATACAGATACATCGCTGCCGGATAATTGGCTGACCGCCGCACATCCGGCTGTGCGAAGTACAGCGATACATCTCCTACACACCCCTCATAGTCATGCAGTCGATACGACGCCTCTGCCCGCCAGTAGTACGCCTCGGTGGTATAGGAGGTGCGGTCTCCGGACAGCACCATTGTTTCACCATAGTTATGCGGGTGTGTTTTAGAGACGGAACTTCCTTGAATCACCGCCGTCATCCACTCGCGCGATTTCTCCATCTTTCCTTGCAGGAAAGCATCCACGCCTAACTGATAACGCAGATACTGCTTAGTCTCTGCCAAACCGGCATACCCCTTAGAATTTTGAGAACCACTATAATCAATCTCTATCGAATCCAGCACGTTCAGCGCGGCTTGGTAGTTTTTCGACCGCATGAAAGCATCGCTCAGTAGCGTGAATATCTGCTCTCTGTATTGGCTCTGCGGGTATAGTTTGAGGAAGGCAGTGAAGGCTTTCACGCTCTCACCCAAAGCGGACGAGTGCTCGTAGGTACAGAGTGTATAGTTATAGAGAGCCTCCTCGCTTACGCGCGGCGTCAGGCCGTAGCTAATAGTCGCCTGATACGCCATCTTGGCTTGCTCCTGTTGCCCTACCTTTCTATACGCATGTCCCAGCGTCAGGTTCGCACTCTCCGAGATGGTGTCTTTCTCCTGTTTCACCTGCTTGAGGTGGGTTACTGCGTCTTGGTACGCGCCTATCTGATACTCCGCCATACCCAGTAGGTAGATATCATTGCGCACAATGGGCACCTCCGAGTGCGCAGGTATCTCCGTCTGCTTGTCCGAATGCGTCCCGACCTGTCGGGACGGAGCACTCGCTTTCGCAGCTTGCTCATAGGCTTTCAGGTGGCTCACCGCCTGCTTGTAATCCCCCTTGCGATAGTATATCTCGCCCAACATACGGTGTAGCTCGCCCAAAGGGGACGCAGACGTCTCGCCCGCGGAAAGTAAAGCCTCCGCCCGAGCCTGCGCCTCGGCGAAATCACCTTGTGCGTAGTACGACTGCGCGATGAAATATGGCACCGTCTCTTGATACTCGTTCACGTTCTCCAGCGACAGAAAAGCGGGCAACGCTTTGTCGTAGCGTTGCAACTTATATTGGCAATACCCCCAATAGTAGGTAGCCTTCTGCGTATAGGGATTGGTAGATTTCCGAAGAAGTGCAAAGTAGGTGATTGCCCGCTCATACTCCTGCAACATCAGGTTTACATACCCACGATAGAACTGATAATCAGGCTGATGCGGGCG
>CAMFEN010000199.1 GCA_945949375.1 uncultured Bacteroidales bacterium
ACCGACAACTGTTCGCAACGGTCTGCCAAGCCACCCGCGCACGTATGTTAGACCCCGTACAATACCAGACTGACATGCTCGCGTTCAGCCAACAGACCAAGTACAAGACCTTCTACCGCTACGTATGGAACTTAGAGTACGCAAAAATGAAGTAACCCTTGGTTAGTTAAGAGGGTATTGGAATGGATAGAAATACCCTTTAATAAGTTAGCCTTATGAGTAAACAGCAAGTGTACAAGATAGTGGCGACTATTGCGACGGCAGTGGTAACATGTGTAGGTATAGCCTTGGGGCTGAGTTCCTGCAATGTAACGCGGACAATCACAACGACATCGAGCAGCGTGCAACGCGGTGATACGACCGTAATCATCCAGTCGAAGACCATCGAACAATACGATGCTTCTCGCAAGATGATGTAGCGAGGTTGGACATGAAAGAAAACAACCGTTCTCGTGATGGGAACGGTTGTTTTTGCGTATAGGCTATGTTTTTACTTTGCGGAGATACCCCTATATAAACTCGAAGACCTCCCCGGGTGCGCTGTTCTTATGGGAAGCGTGGGAGGTCATATCGGGTGCAAAGGTACTGCTTTTTTTTCATATATGCAAATGTTTTGTGTGTTTTTTCGCTGCCCTTGCGCACCTCCGCGCACAAGACCTGCTCATGTACTGCTCGCAGGACTTCTACGATAAGTACAGCGAGAGTTATCAGAAGACCCACGGCGGGCTGTCTTATAACAGTCAGTACTTGCAGAACACCGTGGAGGGCTCGCAGGGCAGGCTGAAACTGGTGCCGCTGGCGAACAAAGCGGACAGCAAGTTCATCCATATCTCCACCAAGAAGAACATGCTCTATGGCTACGACAACATGTCGGATGTAGAGAGTATCGAGGTGGAGCGTTTCGCACCTTTCGTGCTGACTTATGTGGCAACGATGTTCTTCGGCGTGCAGTTTGAGTCCATCGACAAGAGTTGTCTGAAAGTGGTGGAACTCGCAACCGTGTAATCTTGATTGTTGAACCGTTAAAATCCCACGAGAAATGAGTAATTGCACCTCTATTCAGAAGTCGCTCGCATGGTGTCAGGGTACTCCCGAGTACCCGGGCATCAAGCGGCGTATCTACTACATCGCCAAGTCAGCCATTGCCAAGTGGCCGACGTTGCCGACCGACGACCTCGGACGCCCCACCTCTGCTATCTATGGGGGAAACTTCACCTTGATAGCCGACCAAAAGTGGCACTTCATCGATGTGTTGCCGGACAAGTGTCAGGTAACCTCGGAAGCGCAAGGGGAGTTGCCCTCGCAGACGCAGTTGAACAAACTGACCGCCGTCCACCCGGGCGTAGGGGAGGAAGCGAGCGCGGCAGCCGCCTATATCAACAACACGGACAATGTGTTCCTTGTGGAGGATATGAAAGGCAAGTACCGCGTCATCGGTTCGGAGCGTTGGGACACGAAGTCCACCGTAGCGCAAGACCTCGGTCAGGGCGCGACAGACACCGCCTCCACCACTATCAACGCCGAAGCCTCGGACGTAGTGCCCGCTCCGTTCTACACCGGCACGATAGAACTGGAAGACGGCACGACTATCAACGAGCCCGCTGCCTAAACACGCAGACCGATGAGCCTGATTGACCTCTCCATATTGAACCAAAGCGCACCTTCTCCGCAAGCAGAGAAGAACCTGTTTGCGGAGAAGGACAAGCGCAAGGCATGGGAGAAAGAGAAACTGGCGCGGTGCGATTTTCAGAAACAGGTGAAAATCTTGCACCGCCCCGGTTTCTATTTTATCTCCGTATGGAACAAGTCCGTCAAGGGTCGTACCCTCACGGACATCAAAGGCGACGACGCGATGATACCCTTCTTCGCCACCCATGTGACGGAACTCATCACCGACACGATCGGTGATAACCTCCGCAACGGTACTTGGGCTATCGTGGCAACCCCGAAACGCCGCCACCTCACGCATAACTTCGCGTCGCTCATAGCGGAGGAGATAGGCAAACGGCTGGGCATACCGTTCTACGACGACTGCGCACACGCCCGCACCCGCGAGCGTATCAATGCCGTCTTCACCGCCAACAACATACCCGCGGAGCAGAACATCATCGTCTTCGATGACTTCGTTACCACCGGCTCTACTATCATCGCCATGAAGAACCTGCTCGATAGTTTGGGCAAGACCTCGGTTTATTTCATCGGCATAAACAACCACCTGTCAAATGGATACTAAACTCACCCAACGCATACAGGACTGGCTGGAAGCCAATCCCGCGACACGCTCCCTCGCCGAGGGGGCAGAACTTGTTTTGAAACTCACCGGCAACCGCTTCATGCACCAAAACATCCTTGTGCGCGGCGATGTCAAGATGATTGAGTACCAACTCCGTAAGTACCTGCCGCAACGCCTGCAACAGGTTACGCATGAGGAGGTGGAGCAGATGAAGAAAGCCGCCGCGCAGATAGCCGAAGCGCACCACCTCGACACCATCCGCAAGTCCGCCAAGACACCGCCCGAGGAATGGAAGAAAGGCAAGCGCGAAGACCACGACACGCTCCCCGAGGAGGTGCAAGCACTATACGCCGAAAACCTCACCCTCTTGCACCGTATGCGCGAGTGCCACTTGCAAGCACGCAAGATAGCACTCGCCGACAAACCCTGCGCCGACTGTGATATTTATCCGTTCGTCAAAGAACTTATCGAACTGGATAAACGCCTGCACAGCAACTGGCAGACCTACGATGAGTACAGGCGCAAATAGCTCTTGCTCTTGGTTCTTGGCTCTTGGTTCTTTGTTCCATCAGTGAAACGCGGTGTTGCCATATTAGACTACTTACAGCCCTTGCAGCCTAATCAGACGCAGTGTTATCTGACCAATACACTGCAAGTGGCGGATATAGTGGAGTGGGTGCTTTCGCAAATAGGCAAAAGCACCATTTGGCAGACCTCCTTCTCCATCTCCGAGGAGTTCCTCCGCAGGCTCTACTTTATCTCGAAATCCGGCAACGTGGACACTATCCACTTGTTGCTGGATTTCAAAGCCACGCAGAAGACCCTCCGCCTATGGGCATTCCTCACGCAGGTCATCGAACACACCTACCTCGCCGACAACCACAGCAAGGTTATTCTGATTCAGTCCGCTGCAATGTCAGTAGCGATAATCACCTCGCAGAACCTCACCCGCGGTAACCGCCATGAGTCCACCATCGTAACCACCGACCCCAAGGTCTTCCATACGCTCCACGAGCAGATAGAAGACCTAATCCGTAACCACGCCGTTCCGCTGTCGGAACTCTACAACGCACAAGTCAAATGAGAGCCATCCACATCAACACCCTCCGCGAGATACTCTCGCACCCCGAGCCGGTGGATATAGCCCTGTTCACCGCCAAGGGAGAGATACAGCACTACAAGAACTGTATCTCCCTCCGCTATGATTTCCGCAACGGCACACGCCGTATCAAACTCCTTTCGTCAGGACAGATCCGCCAAGTCCGCGATGTCTGTATCTTCCAAATCAACGGCATGGAGGTGTTTTT
>CAMFEN010000200.1 GCA_945949375.1 uncultured Bacteroidales bacterium
GGATTCCTCTCCGAGGGCAAGAGCAGCATCAAACCTGCTCCTGTTTCTCAGGCAGAAATCAACAAACTCATTGGTGAGGTGGATGCTCCCGAAGTGGAGTTGCAACTCGAGGATGTGTATTTCGAGGGCGAGAAGGTGAAGGTTACCGACGGACCGTTCAGCGGATTCACCGGTGTCGTTCAAGAGGTCGCTCAAGACAAACACAAACTCAAAGTCGTGGTTACTATCTTTGACCGCCAGACCCCTCTGGAACTCGGTTTCAATCAGGTAGAAAAGGAGTAGGAGACTCGTTACGAGTCGTTGGACTACTCGGTAGTATTAACTATTAAAACAGTAAAACACAACAATTAATTATGGCTAAAGAAATTGCTGGTTTTATTAAACTCCAAATCAAGGGTGGCGCTGCCAATCCCGCTCCTCCCGTAGGTCCCGCGCTGGGTTCTAAGGGTGTGAACATCATGGAGTTTTGTAAACAATTCAATGCCAGAACACAGGACAAAGCAGGCAAAGTGCTTCCTGTTGTCATCACAGTTTACACAGACAAGTCGTTTGAGTTCATCGTTAAGACTCCTCCCGTAGCAATCCAATTGCTCGAGGCTGCTAAGGTAAAAGGCGGTTCGGCGCAGCCTAACCGTAACAAGGTGGCTTCTATCACGGCAGAACAATGCCGTCAGATAGCAGAGGACAAGATGGTTGACTTGAACTGCTTCACCGTTGAAAGCGCAGAATCGATGGTACGTGGTACCGCGCGCAGTATGGGTATTACCGTTAAATAATTAAACTTCAATCACTATTATGGCAAAGTTGACAAAAAAACAGAAAATTGCTGCTGAGAAGATTGAGGCAGGTAAACTCTATTCGCTCGCAGAAGCAGCCGCTCTCGTAAAAGAGATCACTACCACTAAGTTCGATGCCAGCGTAGATATCGATGTTCGCCTCGGTGTTGATCCCCGTAAGGCTAACCAGATGGTGCGCGGCGTAGTTTCGCTCCCCAACGGTACAGGTAAGACCGTGCGTGTTCTTGCATTGTGTACTCCCGACCAAGAGGCTGCTGCCAAAGAGGCTGGCGCCGACTACGTAGGTTTGGATGAGTATATCGAGAAAATCAAAGGCGGATGGACCGACGTGGATGTTATCATCACCATGCCGCAAATCATGGGTAAAATTGGTGCCCTTGGTCGCGTGCTCGGTCCTCGTGGCTTGATGCCTAATCCCAAGAGCGGTACCGTTACCATGGACGTGGCAAAGGCCGTTAAAGAGGTAAAGCAAGGTAAGATTGACTTCAAGGTAGATAAGTTCGGTATCGTACACACTTCTATCGGTAAAGTATCTTTCTCTGCTGAGGCTATCGCCGAGAACGCTCGCGAGTTTATCGACACCGTCATCAAACTCAAACCTGCGGTATCTAAGGGTGAATACATCAAGAGCATTTATCTTTCCAGCACCATGAGTCAAGGTATCAAGGTGGATACCAAATCGATTGGTTAATCCCCCTAATGGTAAAACCCCTTATTATTTTGAGACAATGAAAAAGGAAGATAAAAACGCGATTATCGTTGCTTTGCAAGAGCAACTCAGTGAGTACCAACACTTCTACATTACCAACATCGAAGGTCTGAACGCAGAGAAGACCAGCGCACTGCGCCGCCTCTGCTTCAAGAGCGACGTGAAACTGTTGGTGGCAAAGAACACCTTGCTGCAAAAGGCATTGGAGGCTAAGGGTATTGATGAGCAAATCTTCGCTGCCCTCAAAGGCAACACTGCGCTGATGCTCACCAACACTGGTAACGCCCCTGCTAAACTCATCAAGGAGTTCACCAAAGGCGACAAGACCGGTGAGGCTAAACCTCAGCTCAAAGCCGCTTATGTAGAAGAGACCGTTTACGTAGGTGCTCAGAACTTGGATTTCCTCGCAACCATCAAGAGCAAGAACGAACTTATCGCAGATCTCGTTGCCCTGTTGCAATCACCTGCTAAGAACGTTGTTTCCGCTCTCCAATCGGGTGCTACTACCATCCACGGTGTCCTCCAGACGCTGGGTGAACGCGCTGAGTAATTCAGCATAAATCAAAAAACAAAACAATGGGGCTATAGAGAGCCCCAAAACAACAAACATTAAAATAACATCTAAAAAATTATAAGACAATGGCAGACTTGAAAGCTTTTGCTGAACAATTGGTAAACCTTACTGTAAAGGAAGTTAACGAACTCGCTCAAATCCTGAAGGACGAGTATGGTATTGAACCCGCTGCTGCTGCAGTTGCAGTGGCTGCTGCTCCCGCTGCCGGTGAGGCTGCTGCCGCTGAGGAGAAGACCTCTTTCGACGTAGTACTGAAGAGCGCAGGTGCACAGAAACTGCAAGTAGTTAAGGCAGTGAAAGAGCAAACCGGGCTTGGCTTGAAAGAGGCTAAGGACATCGTTGACGCTGCTCCCGCTACCGTAAAAGAGGGTCTTGACAAGGCTTCCGCTGAGGCACTGAAGAAGGCTCTCGAAGAGGTAGGTGCTGAGGTAGAACTCAAGTAATAACCTCCCCGAAATTACCGTACCACACTCGCTGTGGTAACAGGTTTAGACCCCTGAAAAGGGGGTCTAAACCTTTTTCTCTGAAAAAAGGAAAATAGTAAAAATAACTGAATCTTTGGTAAATCAGCATGGGTATTTGTTAATAGTGTATAAAATTACATACCCGCATATTTAGGTGTAAATAATTTATTACCAACAGTTTGCTACTATTATAACAATAAACCATATAGAAAATTACATGGCTACAACAAATCAATCGAAGAGAGTCAACTTCTCGCGCATGCAGAAACACATGCCATACCCTGACTTTCTGGACATTCAGTTGAAGTCCTTCCACGACTTTGTGCAGATGGATTCCACACCGGAGCAACGTCGCCAAGAGGGACTTTTCAAAGTGTTCAATGAGAATTTCCCAATTAACGACACGCGCAACAGTTTCACGCTGGCGTTTCTCGACTATGAGGTTGACCACCCTCGTTACACTATCGAAGAGTGTATTAAGCGTGGCTTGACATACTCGGTGCCTTTGAAAGCCAAACTGCGTCTGAGTTGCGAAGACCCCGACCACGAGGATTTCGATACTGTGGTGTCGGATGTTTATCTCGGCACTATCCCTTACATGACTCCGAAGGGTACCTTTGTGATTAACGGTGCTGAGCGCGTGGTAGTAAGCCAGTTGCATCGCTCCCCGGGTGTATTCTTCGGTACGAGCATGCACTCCAATGGTACCAAACTCTATTCGGCGCGTATCATCCCCTTCCGCGGCTCATGGATAGAGTTCGCTACGGATATCAACAAGGTGATGTATGCCTACATCGACCGCAAGAAGAAGTTGCCCGTAACCACGCTGCTTCGCGCCATCGGCTTCGAGTCCGACCGCGACATCTTGAGTTGCTTCGACTTGGCAGAAGAGGTGAAGTGCAACCGCACCGACTTGGAGGCTTGTCTCGGTCGCCGCTTGGCGGGATATGTGATGAAACCCACGCTGGAGGACTTCGTAGATGAGGATACGGGTG
>CAMFEN010000201.1 GCA_945949375.1 uncultured Bacteroidales bacterium
GCAACGAGCAGTGCCCACTTATAAGGTCCGCTCACTATCAGCAAGCCCAGCAGGAAAAGGAAGCACACGATAGCACCCATATAGACAGGACCGCTGGTAAAAGCTTTCTCGCCGCGGTAGGTAGGAGCCGACTGGCAGAATTTCTTTGCGCTGCCCGAGGGCACGCCCATCTTGCGCAGGTCTTGCTCCAGCTGCGAGTCCTTGCCAAGGTTATACCCGCTGCAGCCGCCCATGTAGTTCGGAATCAGGAAAGTCATCGTCTCGTCTATGCCGTAACTCCACGCCGTGGCATAATCGAGGTCAAGTCCTTTGGTTTTGTTGGTCTCATCGCTTACTTTCTCTAAATCGGAGTGCCCACCGCGCATGGTCTCGTTGGCATATTCTTGGTTGGCAAAGATGTTCGCGCTGCCCATACCCATACCTACCGCGAATGAGGCGGCAAACACCGCCGTGGCGATGCCGAAAGGCTTCCATGCCTTTTCTTTCCACGCTTGGGCAAGTTCGGCAAAGAAGAAGATACCAATCATCATGCATATATAGTAGGACATTTGTGGGTGCAGGAAGAAGCCGATATAGGTGAAGAACATCACGAGCAGTGCACCCCATCCGTACTGCTTTCGATAGGTCAGTAGGAACCCTACCACCACGAGGGTCATCCAAGTGATGGAATAGCATTTTCCATGGTGCGCAGCCGCGATAATCACGAAGAAATAAGACGAAAGCGCAATGGCGAATGCCCCCGCCATACTGAGCCATTTGTCCACTTTGAAAGAGCGGAGCAACAGAAAGAATGCCAGCAGGTAGAACGGGAAAATGAAAAACGGGTTTCTATTGCCCGCAGACAGACAATGACGAATAGGTTGCAGTATCTTATCCAATGCAAATCCTCCACCGCCACCAATCTGATAGTTAGGCATACCGGAGAACATCGAGCCTGTCCACCACGAGTAGTCGCCCGTATCTTCATGGTACTTTACCGCTTCCTGCACAGCGGAGCGACCATTGATACCATCGCCGGCATAGATAATTTTACCTTGCACCGCAGGCCAAAAATAGACTACACCTGCAAGTACAAACACCAGCAAAATGATTGCGTTAGGCAACCATGACTTCCAATTGATTTTCATGAGGAATAAAAAAGAATTTCTGACCGCTTCACTATCCGATCGCTTCGCTGACCTACTGTTTCACTATCCGACTGATTAGCGGATTGTATATCGGTCTTGCAGCGAACAAAGTGAGCGGTCTTTTGTCTTTCAGCGCGTCTGCGCGGTCTCGTATCCTAAATACTTAGCAATTTGCTTTTGCTTTAACAATAATCTTGCGATACTGCTTGCCCGGAGCAATGCCGGGTTGGTGTGCGTCGGTGGGGAAGAAAACAGCGAAATGCCCTGCCGGCACTACGAACTTAGCCGCAGCCTTATCAGCATAGAACTCCACATCCTTGCCCTCATCGTACTCCTGCGTAACCTCTTGGCAGTCCACTTGCGCTTTCCAACCCATCGTCTCATCGTCGGTCAAGGGAATCTGAATATCCAAATAGTCGCGGTGCGCCTCCATACGGCAGTTCTCCTCCTCTTTGCCCTTGAAATCAAGGATATTCACATAGAGGTCATTGCCGTCCAAGTGAATCTTGCAGGCTGGCATCTCCTCCAAGTCGTTTTCGTTAAAGAACTTCATAAATTGGGCAAAGCCCGGAACGCTGTCGAAATACCAATCGGCGTTCTCTAATTTGTCAAGAATCATTTTGAATATAACATTTTATTATCGTTGTCGAAATACGAACATTAATTATCGTAAATTATCCGTTAATTGCACAGCAACATAGCAAAAAATTAATGGCTAATTACACGAAAATTATATGTTACTTGCGGTAGTAAGGTGTGTTTTGCGCTGTAATTTTGTCAAAATTATATGTTTCCCTGCTACATTCCGGCGGCAAAGTTACGAAAAAATTTGCATATCTCCAAAAAAAAGCGTAATTTTGCGGTCGATTTTGTAACAATTAGTAATGAATAGTATGAAAAAATTCGTTTTTTCGCTTGCAACGATTGCCCTTATGACTACATCTTGCACTCAACAACAGACCACCGGCATCCGTCCCGAGAATCTCGACACGACTGCCATTCCTCAAAACGATTTCTATCAGTTCGCCTGCGGCGGCTGGATGAAGAACAACCCGCTCACCCCCGAGTACAGCCGCTTCGGCTCCTTCGACAAACTTGGCTTGCAGAACCTCGAGCAGGTAAACGGGCTTATTCAAGACATTGCCAAAACCACCCATCCGCAAGGCTCCGTGGAGCAGAAAATCGGCGACGTCTACAACCTCGCCATGGACACCGCTCGCCGCGACCAAGAAGGTATCGCCCCTGTGCAGAAAGCGCTTGACGAGATTGCTGCTCTGACAAGTCGCGACCAACTAAGCGACCTGCTCGGACGCTCCTACGAAGTAGGGCTCTGGGGCATGTACGTGGATGCAGACGCCATGAACTCCTCCATGAACATCCTCAACGAGTACCAAGGCGGCTTCGCCCTCGGCGAGAAAGAGTATTATTTCGACACCGATGAAGCCACCACCCGTATCCGAAACGCCTACCAAGAGCATGTAGCGAAGATGTTCGCACTCTACGGCTTCAACGATGCGGAGGCAAAAGCCGCTACCGTGTTGCGTCTTGAGACCCGTATCGCCGGCGCCGCCTTTAGCAACGTGGAGCTCCGCGACCCGCAAGCCAACTACAACAAGATGTCCATCGCCGACCTGCAGACCCTCGTGCCGCAAATCAACTGGACGACCTACTTCGCCGCCATGGCTATCGCGCCCGACAGCCTCAGCGTCGGACAGGTACGCCACCTGCAAGAGTGCGGCAAACTCCTCGCAGAAGAGCCCCTCGAGGACATCAAGACCCTGCTCACTTGGCAGGTCATAGACGGCAGCGCCGCTTACCTCTCCTCCGAAATCTACGCGCAGAACTTTGCCTTCTATGGTAAGGTGCTTTCCGGCAAAGAGGAACCCAGTCCACTTTGGAAACGCGCCGTTGCTATGGTGAACGGCACACTCGGCGAAGCCGTAGGGCAAATGTACGTGAAGAAATACTTCCCCGAGGAGAACAAAGAGCGAATGCTCACCCTTGTGAAGAACCTGCAAAAAGCCTTTGGCGAGCGTATCGAAGCGCTCACATGGATGTCCGATGAAACCAAGGTAAAAGCCTTGGAGAAACTGAACAGCATCACCATCAAAATCGGCTACCCCGACACATGGCGCGACTACACTGCTCTCAACATTGATGCTTCGTTGCCCTACTACGAGAACCTGCTCCGCGCCTCCAAGTTCGAGCAGGATTACAGCCTCAGTTTCCTCGGAAAGCCCGTGGATAAGACCAAATGGTACATGAACCCGCAGACCGTCAACGCCTACTACAACCCCAGCAGCAACGAGATCTGCTTCCCCGCAGGTATCCTGCAATATCCCTTCTTCGACATGGAGGCGGACGATGCGTTCAACTATGGCGCTATCGGCGTGGTCATCGGGCATG
>CAMFEN010000202.1 GCA_945949375.1 uncultured Bacteroidales bacterium
GGCTATTTTGACCTACATTAACGGTTGTCCCATTTACTGTCAACGAAGTAAAGGAATAATCATTCACATTGCCCCAGAATTGCACCGTAGAACCTAATTTCACAGTCCAACCTTCTGCAAAAGCAGTCGCTACCGGCACTTCCACACCATCCACAGTTACCTTGTTGATGGCTTCCGTAGTACCCGTAAAGGAAACAGGCACATCCTTATCGGGGAAATTCGCCTCAATTCTTACCCTACTACCATTCTTAGGAGTAATATAATAGTAACCGTTGCTCTCTGCCACAGCCGCACCATCCAAGGTTACTTTGTACAAGGTTTTGCTTGCGCGCACCTGCAAAGGAAGGTCTTTCACCCGCGTATTTGTACTCGGCGCAAAAGCCACCTCAGTCTCTTGATTACTCGTCAAACTAATCGTAGTATAATCGGCACGGGTGCAATTAACAACGCTCGCGTCATCTACCCAAACAGTGCACTTCTCGCTACGCTCGTCGGCTATCACAAACGAAGTAATGGTATAAGTGTAAGCATCATTCGGAGAGACTGTTATACTTGTCATAGAGCCATTCAACGGATTCTCGTAGGTAGTTTCACCATATGTATAGGCATAAGTTCCGACAATACCATATGCCGCATCTTTCACGCCGAAAGAAAGAGTAGGATTTTCGTACTCTCCGTAATCAGCCTTCAAGAACTGTATTTTGTTCTCTCCATTCTTAAACTCGGTTTGTTCGCCATCTACAAAGTGAAAGTTTTTAACGGAAACCGACACGCGTGAAACATCATCAATGTTCACCGTTACCGTCATGTCGCTATAAAGCGCATTCGCCGTGAACGAAAAACTTGCGGCTACAAAAGCCAACAACAAAGAAAATAGTTTTTTCATAAGCTGAAAGTATTTATTTAGTTGAACATAAAATATACCATAGGTCAATATAAGTGAATACCCTGGCAGTCAAAAACGAATTTTGCTTCTTCGCGATGAATGAATGATTAATTACGGTTCATTACCCATCAATAAGATATATATTGGGGCAATTTCTGTTGACTGCCATTGTAATGTCGCATGCAAAGGTACAAAAAAAATCTCGAACAAGCGTACAAAAACTAAAATAATTTACATATTTATTCATTTTTACTATATTTACAAAAAAATACAACCAGCTTTTCATAAACTTATCGCCATCTCCATTCTGGCAAACACTATACTACATACAACCATGTTTTCTATACCAAATGAATGCTCAATTACATAAAAAAATGGTAATGATATACAAGTTGACGCAAATTCCTTATCAAATGCAAGCCCCAACGGGGCGACATAGACTAGCGTAGGGTGAAACCCTACGTAAAAGGGAATCACCCACAATGCAAGGGGGTGTGTCAAAATAGCTTGACACACTTTTTTGGCAGTGGATGTTGTCATTTTTTTGTTCGATATAGGCAGTTGAATCACCCAATAATAACCTAATAATAACCTAATAATAACCTATTACATACTTGTGAATCTTCTATTACATTCTGATCATTGAGGGCTCATCGAAAATCAATGGCATGGAGTTGTATCTATAACCTCGCTATAACAAAAAAAAGGGGGTGTCATGCTATTTTTGACACACCCTCGACATAACTCTATTTTGAATTGCCGAGTCAACTCGTATATCATTGCCTAAAAAATTGCAAGAAAAAAAACTTTTCCACATCTTCCTTGCGTATCTCAAAAAAAAGCAGTACCTTTGCATGCGTTTTAGAGAGTTGAGAGTCGCAACGCCCTCATAATTCATAATTCATAATTCATAATTACCAGTGCTTCCCTTGGATTTCATAGACAGTATGCGCAGGCAGTTAGGCGCCGAGGCGGACGATTTATTTCGTGCGCTGCAGTCTGATGCCCCCACGAGCATTCGTCTGAACACCAAGATGGATGTACTGACTTTCCCCTGCGACACAGAGGAGGTACCCTGGCATATCGACGGATACTACCTCTCCGAGCGCCCGCCCTTCACCCTCGACCCGCTCTTCCACGCCGGATGCTACTATGTGCAGGAAGCGAGTTCGATGTTCGTCGAGCAAGTCCTCGAGCAATACCTGCCACAAGACAGCATCGTGCTGGACCTGTGCGCCGCACCGGGAGGCAAAAGCACACTCATCAGCGAGTATTTAGGCGACAAAGGGCTACTGCTGAGCAACGAGGTGGTGCGCCAGCGCGTCTTCATCCTATCCGAGAATATACAGAAATGGGGCAACGGAAACACCGTCGTAACCCACAACACACCCGCTGAGTACGGCGAGAAATGCGAGAGCATGTTCGATTGTATCTTGGTGGACGCGCCCTGCTCCGGCGAGGGGATGTTCCGAAAAGACCCCGCCTCACGCGAGGAGTGGAGCCTCAAGAACGTAAGAATGTGCGCTGAGCGCCAACGCAGTATTCTGATGGACGTGTGGGACGCGCTCAAGCCCGGCGGCATACTCATATACAGCACCTGCACTTTCAACCAAGAGGAGGACGAACGCAACGCCGAGTGGATAGCCGACTCGCTCGGAGCCGAGGTGCTGCCCATCGACTACGACCCCGCGTGGGGCATTATGGAAGGCACCATTGGCTACCATTTCTACCCCCATCGCGCCAAGGGCGAAGGCTTCTATATCGCCGCCCTGCGCAAGCACGGCGCGTGGCCCGCAGGACTGGCAGGCATTCCCTCCAAAGCGCTGCGCACGGATAAGAACAGCAAGAAGAAATCGCCCGCCTTCCCTGCGGAGTACGAGAAAGAGATGCGCTCGTGGCTGCAACACCCCGACCACTGGGCAATACGACAGAACGACCGTTTCGCCACGGCATACCCCGCGAAGTTCAAAGATTTAATTGAGTATTTCGCCGCCCATTTCACTTGTATCTCCACCGGCTTCGGCTTGGGCGAGGAGCGAGGCAAGCGTATCGCGCCGCAGCACAGCCTCAGCATGGCGAAAGACCTGCGCCGCGAGGCGTTCCCACAAGTGGAACTCACCCGCGAGCAGGCGCTCGACTACCTGCGCACCGCCGCTCTTGTGCTGCCGAATGCTCCGATGGGCGTTCTGCTGCTGACCTACGAGAATGTCCCCCTCGGCTTCGCAAAGAATGTAGGCAACCGCCTGAACAACCTCTACCCCAACGAGTGGCGCATCCGCTATCAGTAAGCCGCACCGCCACACACCAAAACACCCCAAACATTACTCCCCAAAAGAAAAATCCATAACTATGCAGAACAATGCAAAGTTATGGATTTTGTTGTTTATGTTGGGAAGATTGAAATACTCTTGCAAAAATAGCCGCTATTCTCTATTTCTTCGTCCGCTTTTTCTTTTGGCGCTTCCTCCGCGTCCGCCTTTCCCGCCTCTGCCGGAGCGTCCGCCACGTCCGTTTCCGTGCCCGCCGCGGGCGGCGTAGTCTGCATCCGTGGGGGCGGCGCCTAAGGAGTCGGGGAGGGGGATGAGGTCTATCTTCTTTTTCAGGAACTGCTCGATGCG
>CAMFEN010000203.1 GCA_945949375.1 uncultured Bacteroidales bacterium
GTTTTGTGCACGACCTGTGGTTGCATCGTGCCGTGCAACCACAGGTCGTGCACAAAACGGCGATACATATAATCGGCATAAGCAAGGTCAGCATACCGCTCTTCCTCGGGGAAGGTGTAGGTGTTGAGCCACGGCAGCAACTCCATATCCATCGCGATACCCATGTTGCGATACTGCGGTGCATGCACATGCAGGTCGTTCATCGCAGGGATCAGCAAGGCATCTCCAAAGTCGCGCACCTCTGCGCCTGCATACTGCGCAGGCAAGGTCTCGAACACTCCCTCTATCGTGCCATTCTCCGCCACAACGATATAGCCCCGCTCCCAAACGCTAAACGCCTCGGGAGTAGGAGTGAATAGTATGTTTGCGCGGTAGAGCATATAGGATACAGGATTAAGGATAAAGGATAAAAGACTAAATAGCTTTGTATAGTCGTTTGTAAATCAGTTTTTCTGCGTGGGGGTCTGTCAGCGTAGCGGTCGGATAGTAAAACGGTCTGTCAGCGTAGCGGTCTTTTAGCGTAGCGGTCTTTCAGTCGTACCACGGTCTTTGGTCTTGAAGAATGGCATCAGCACAAAGTAGTTGACTATTCCAGCGAGGGCGATGGCAGCTATGCCTGCCCACTCCTCGGGCATGGTGCAGCGTATCAACAAGTGGAGGAAGGCGACTTGCACCACGTAGTTCACTGCACGTCCCACCAAGAAGCCGCCTGCGTTCTTCAAGCAGGGCTTGGAGCGGAAAGTGTAGAAACTCGTGAGTAGGTAGTTGCTCACCATCTCCACACAGAAACCTATCGTGAATGCCAACGTTACATATCCGTGCAGGTTAGGGCAATAACGCTCGAACAAAGCCAAGAAGACATAGTAGATGCCATACTGCATCGCCGTCCCAATGGCTCCCACCACGGTGAAACGCACCGCTGAACGATATTTACTCGGCAAACGCCCTGTCCATGTACGCATACGCTAATGATTAATGACCGCTCGCTTCGCTCGCTAAAAGATAAAGGATAAAAGACGAAATACATTTGTTTGTTGAGGATTAAGGATACAAGGTTAAGGATAAAAGACGTATTACCTTCGTCTGTTGAGTTTCAGAGTCAAAACTATTTTGTCTTTAATCCTGTGTCCTTCATCCTTCATCCAATAAACTATTTAGTCTTTATATCTTTCATCTTTTAGTGCAACGGTCGTGTGTCTTTACCCCAGTGCTGCCAGCATTTCTTCCATTGCCTCTTGCAGGCCTTCGGCGTTGCGTCCGCCGGCGGTAGCCATCTGCGGTTGTCCGCCGCCGCCACCTTGGATATGCTTGGCGGCAGACTTGATCATCTGTCCGGCATTGTGTCCTGCCTCCACTAAGGGCTGCGAGAGGAAGACGGAGATCATCGGTTTGCCTTCCCATTGCGTGGCACCAACAAGGGCGAACTTCACGTCAGTGAAGCGTCCTTTGAGCAACGGCAGCACGCCGCGAATCATACCCGGCTCCACGTCGCCCGTGATACGCACGAGTTTGATATTGTGGTAGTCCTCCGCCCGTGCAATCAGTTTGTCGCGGTAGAGTTCCAGTTTCTCCACCATGAATGCCTCCACGTCTTTCTTCAACTGCGCATTCTCTCGGATGGCTTTGGTGATGGCAGAAGTAAGGTCGGGCGCGTTGTTGAAGAGCGCGCGAAGCCCTGTCATCACATCCACCTGCGCATAGTACAACTCGTCTGCTTTGGCAGCGGTAACCGCTTCTATACGGCGGATACCTGCGGCGATACTCGTCTCCATCACGATGCGCACGGAGCCTATACGCCCCGTGGAACTGACGTGGCAACCGCCGCACAACTCCACCGAAGGACCATACTTAATCACGCGCACATCGTCGCCGTATTTCTCACCGAAGAGCGCCATTGCCCCCATTGCCTTCGCCTCGGCTATCGGCGTATGGCGCGACTCCTCAAGGCGGAAGTCGGTACGAATCAGTTGGTTAGCCAACTGCTCCACTTGACGCAACTCCTCGGGGGTAACTTTCTGATAATGCGAGAAGTCGAAACGCAGCGAGTCGGCGGTTACGAGGCTACCTTTCTGCTCCACGTGGTTGCCTAATACTTGCCGCAGCGCATAGTGGAGGATATGGGTGCAAGTGTGGTTGCAGGCGATGGCTTGACGGCGCGCATCGTCCACCTTTGCGGTCAGCGTAGCCGAGGGGTCAGCAGGCAACTCGGAGCAGATATGCACGGCGAGGTTGTTCTCGCGCTTGGTATCAAGGATACGCACATTGCCCAGCGTACCCGTATCGCCTATCTCACCACCCATCTCCGCATAGAACGGGGTCTTGGAGAGCACCACTTGGTAGAAAGTCTTGCCTTTCTGGCTCACCTGACGGTAGCGCAGGATTTGCGTCTCCACCTCCAGCTGGTCGTAGCCCACAAACTCCGGCTCGCCCTCGCGCAACACCGTCCAGTCGCCTAAGTCTTGCTTGTTGGCGCTTCGCCCCATCTCTTTCTGGTGCTCCAGCGCACGGTTGTACTCCTCTTCGTTGGTGGTGAAGCCGTTCTCGCGCAAGATGAGTTCGGTCAGGTCGAGCGGGAAACCGTAGGTGTCTTTCAGCGTGAAGACATCCGTGCCGGAAATCTCCTTGCCTTTGGCTTCCTTCATCAGTTTGTCCAGCAGGGAGATACCTTTCTCTAATGTGCGGAGGAATGCCTCTTCCTCGCTCTTGATAACGGGGATGATCTGCTTCTCCTGCGCCTTGAGTTCGGGGTAGGCATCGCCCATGTCGTCTATCAGTTGCGGCACTAATTGATATAAGAATGCCTCGCGTTGGTTCAAGAAGGTATATGCATAGCGCACTGCGCGTCGCAGGATACGACGAATCACATAGCCGGCTTTCTCGTTGCTCGGCAGTTGCCCGTCGGTGATGGCGAAAGCGATGGTGCGGATATGGTCTGCCACTACGCGCATGGCGATGTCGGTCTTCTCCTCTTTGCCGTACTCGCAGCCGCATATCTCGCCGATACGACGAAGCATCGGTTGGAAAACATCGGTGTCGTAGTTGCTCTGCTTGCCTTGCATGGTGCGCACCAATCGCTCGAAGCCCATGCCGGTGTCAATCACCTTCTTCGGCAGCCCCTCTAAGGAGCCGTCTGCCTTGCGGTTGTACTGCATGAAGACAAGGTTCCATATCTCAATTACCTGCGGGTGGTCTTTGTTGACCAACTCGCGCCCGGGCACTGCCTGTTTCTCCGCTTCGTTGCGGCTGTCCACGTGTATCTCCGAGCAGGGTCCGCAAGGTCCGGTGTCGCCCATCTCCCAGAAGTTATCATGCTTGTTGCCATTGAGGATATGGTCAGCGGGCAGGTGCTTTGCCCAGATAGCCGCCGCCTCATCATCGCGTGCCAGTCCCTCGTCGGGGGCACCTTCGAAGACAGTTACATACAGGTCTTTTGGGTCGATATGAAGCACATCTACGATATACTCCCACGCGAAGTCAATCGCGCCCTCTTTGAAGTAGTCGCC
>CAMFEN010000204.1 GCA_945949375.1 uncultured Bacteroidales bacterium
GATGGGCAGTTGCGTTTTCCAGATCGTGCTGGCGATGGGTGCGGCAACCACCATCCGCGTGTCGCACTGCTATGGCGCACGCGACTACCACAAGATGGTGATGAGTGCAAAAGCTGCCCTGCATATGGTCATTATATGGAATATCCTCGCAGCAGTGGGCTTTGTTCTGCTCCGCAATCAAATACCCTTGCTATTTACGAGCAATTCAGAGGTTGCTTCTTTGGCTGCCGTATTGCTGGTATGCGCCGCTACCTATCAGTTCTTTGATGGCATACAGAATGTGTCAATCGGTATCCTGCGCGGCATACAAGATGTGAAGATTATTCCTTATATTTCTTTCTTGGCGTATATCGTGCTGAACTTGCCTATCGGTTACCTGTTAGCGTTCCCGTGCGGACTGGGTCCGAAAGGGCTGATTTTAGCATACGTAGTGGGCTTGGGTGCCACCGCTATTCTCTGCCTGCTACGAATTCAGCATGATGTCAGGAAACTGCAAAATGACAGATAATTTCAAAAAAATCAGGCAAATTCTTGCAAAAACACACACCGACAATGGGCATAAAGACTACATCGCAGCAATGAACAACGGCGTGCACCGCGTGAAGTAATCCTTCTCTAAATCACTCATCAACAATACTATGTCTCCCAAAGAGGTACTTCAAACATATTGGCATTACGATGATTTTCGCCCGTTGCAGGCGGAGATTATTGAGAGTGTGCTCGCAGGTAAAGACACGCTGGCACTGATGCCGACGGGCGGTGGGAAGAGCCTTTGCTTTCAGGTGCCGACAATGGTCAAAGGCGGGCTTTGTTTGGTGGTTACGCCGCTGATTGCGCTGATGAAGGACCAAGTGGAGAACCTCAGGCAACGGGACATCCTTGCTGCTGCTATCTACACCGGCATGAGCCGCGACCAGCAGCGCGTGGCACTGGACAATTGCCAGTTTGGTCCATATCATTTCCTATATGTGTCGCCCGAGCGGTTGGAGAGCGAGGCTTTTCGGAAACGGCTAACGGAGTTGCCGATATGCCTGATTGCTGTGGACGAGGCGCATTGTATCTCGCAATGGGGCTACGACTTTCGCCCGTCGTACCTGCATATCGCTGACATCCGCGCGAGTCTGCCCGAAGTGCCCGTGCTGGCACTGACCGCGACTGCTACGCCTGCCGTAGCAGACGACATACAGACGCGGTTGCTCTTTCGCGAGAAGAATGTGCTGAAGAAGAGTTTCCGTAGGGAGAACTTGCAGTATGTGGTGAGAGAAGTGGTTAGTGGGCAGTGTTCAGTGATTAGTGGGCAGGCTGCTGCGTCGCCAACAGGCGACGGGCGGGAGGAGAAGTTAGCGCAGATAGTGCATATCCTGAGCCGCGTGGGGGGCAGTGCGATAGTGTATGTGCGCAACCGCAAGCGTGCGCAGGAGGTGTCAGAGGTTCTAATGGCAAGCCATATCTCTGCGGACTTCTACCACGCGGGGCTTTCGCCCAAAGAGCGCCACTCGAAGCAGGAACAGTGGAAGAGAGGAGAGACGCGGGTAATGGTATGCACCAACGCTTTCGGCATGGGTATTGACAAGCCCGATGTGCGTGTGGTGCTTCACCATGATTTGCCCGACAGCCTCGAAGCCTACTATCAGGAGGCGGGGCGAGCGGGACGCGATGGTAAGACCGCCTATGCTGTGCTACTCTATCATCCTGCAGACCGCGCGAAGGCGAAGAGGCGCGTGTCGGCTAATTATCCACCGAAGGAGTTTGTGGAGAAGGTGTATCACTGCACTTGCGATTTCTATCAAGTGGGGCTCGGTAGCGGTTTAGACCACTCTTTTACGCTACATATAGACGAACTATGCCAGCGTATGCGGCTGCCTGTGTTGCAGACCTACTCTGCCCTTCACCTGCTTGACCAAGCGGGTTATATTCGTTTCGAAGAGGAGCACGAGACCCCGCCGCGGGTGGTCATCAACGTCTCGGCGCAGGCGTTGGGGCAATACTCTTTGAGCCGCGAGCAGATACGCCTGCTGGACCAATTGATGCGGCAATACAGCGGGATTTTCACGGACTTTCAATATATTGACGACACGGAGCACGAGTTATTAGTTAGCCTTGCACAACGGCATATCATCACCTATATTCCGCGCACGGTTGCCTGCACTTTCACACTGATACAAGAACGGCAGGCAGAAATCTACCTGCCGCCGCGTGTATATGAAGAGCGACAAACACAATATACAGAGCGATTGCGCGCGATGGTGGAGTACGCGGAGCAAAAGCAATTTTGTCGCGAACAATTACTTTTAGGCTATTTTGGGGAGTTGTCTGCCCCACCCTGCGGACATTGCGATATATGTCGCAACAACAAATATAAATCTGCGCATTAGCGTATTCTATCTGCCGCGCGCACGAGTGCTTCGTCTTTTAAGATGCGCCGAGTAGCCATCATACTCAGCACGATGCAAACCAACGGCAGCCCCGCCCAAACATTGAGATACCAGTCAGCTTCAGCCAACAGGACACCCTCTATTGGCTCATATCCTTTTATCACGAAAGCAATATACAAAGCCAATAGCGCATAGTATCCCAAGCACAGCACCACATTGACGATATTCAATCGCGCTTGTACAAGCCGATGCTTGAAAAGAAAGATATTTACCAAAGCCAACATAGGTATTGCTATGCTGATTACAGCCAGGGGCCACTTGGAATAGGGCAAAAGGGAGAGATACTCCACTCCCTCCGCTGGCAAGAATTGCACCGGAGCAAAACAACATTGCAAAACTCCAAGGATTACGACAAGCAATAGATAAATTGTTTGTACTCGTTGTATCATATTTTTTCTGTGTTTATTTACTATTAAAAGCCGAAGGAGAAGCCTATCTGGGCGGTGAAGTTCTTGCCTTGGAAATAGACGGGGGCGTAGGTGTTGAGGTATTCTTGGGCAGTGGCGAGGTATTCGCCAGCCACATCGGATTCGAGATTATCAAAGGCGCGGGCATTGTTGTAGAGCAGCGAGAGTCGGAGGTACATGGAGGGATGCACCTCGTAGATGCCGTTGAGGGCTATCTCATCGTTGCGGTAAATAGCCTTGTCGAAGGGCTTCTGCGAGATGGCTTCGATGATGCCGCGGCGGAGGTAGGAATAGGAATTGTATTTGGTGTCGTTGGTGTAAGACAGGGCAAGGCGCAGTCCGCGGACAGGGCGGTAGGCTAACTCAAGGTGGATAGACTGGGCGTTGTCGCCCATGTAATGCCCCATCTGGTAGGTGTTGCTGGTGTAGTCTAAGACGTCGATGGACTGGGTGTAGCAAGCGATATAAGAGCGCATGAACTCGCCGCGGAGGGAGAGCCCCTTGAGCGGCCATCCGCTCCAGTTGAAGCCTACGAGGTAGGAGACGGGGTTCTTCGCCGCAGAGGACTTCTTCAAGCGCGAGAGTTTGAACTCATCCAGGAAGAAAGAGCCGTACAACTGTATGTGGTCCCACGGGCGGACGGAGATAGAGGCAAACGCCT
>CAMFEN010000205.1 GCA_945949375.1 uncultured Bacteroidales bacterium
GGCGACATCCTCACTTTCGTAAGAGCAGCAATAGTCTAACCCATAGGCAGGACATTGCATACGAATACATGCGTGTCCCATAACAGAATAGAGTTTGCCACCCGGATCTGCCACCAAAAGCGAAGCAATCACAAAATTATCGGCATTGCAGTCCGTGCTGTCGGATGTAGCATCGGGGTGGTCAGAGGGAGCAAGAGAGATGGTCTTCGAAGCATAGTCGGCATCAACAGCATTAGCTTGTCCCCATAGAGACAGGGACATAAGCAAACAACATACTATGCAGGCGAAGAATCTCATACGAGGATAAAGGATCGGCCCTCTAAATCTCCCTTACTTAGGGGTACGGCTCTTGGTTTCTTGCTCCTACTAAAAAACACAAAAGGCGGACATGGAAGTCCGCCTTTTGGTGTTATATTAGTTGCGTTTACGATTGCCGTAGCGCGACATGAACTTATCCACACGACCGGCGGTATCGACCAGTTTCGATTTGCCGGTGTAGAAGGGGTGGCTCGTGTTGGAGATTTCCAACTTAATCAGAGGGTACTGCACGCCGTCTATCTCAATGCTGTCTTTCGTAGCAGCGGTCGAGCGGCTGAAGAACTGCGTACCATCGGACATATCTTTGAAGACTACCACGCGGTAGTTCTCGGGATGAATTCCTTGTTTCATTGTCTTTACAGTCTTAGGGTTAAACAATTACTCTGCAGCCACTACGTTCAGATGAATGTCTGCTTTTACCTCGCGGTGGAGACGCGCCTGTGCGGTGTGCTCACCCACAGCCTTAATCGGCTCTGCGATGGTAATCACTTTCTTGTCGATGTTAATCTCTTGTGCAGCCAGTGCGTTGGAGATTTGCGTCGTGGTAACGGTACCGAAGATTTTGCCGTCTTCGTTAGCCTTTACGGTCAGCGTGATTACGGTCTCTGCCAACTTTGCAGCCAGTGCCTGAGCGTCTGCCAGCAACTTAGCCTGCTTGTGAGCCTGTTGTTTCAGGTTCTCTGCCAACTGCTTGCGGTTGCTCTCGTTAGCGATAACGGCAATCTTGTTGGGCAACAGATAGTTGCGGCCATAGCCGTCGCGTACTTTTACAATATCGTTCTTGAAACCGAGGTTTGCAAGGTCTTGAATCAAAATAACTTCCATGATGTCTTTCGTTTTTTAGGGTTCAACACTTCACTTATTTCATCATATCGGTTACATAGGGCAGCAATGCCAAGTGGCGTGCTTTCTTCACTGCCTGAGCCACCTTGCGCTGATACTTCAGGCTCGTTCCCGTGATACGGCGAGGCAGAATCTTACCTTGCTCGTTCAGGAACTTTTTCAGGAACTCGGGGTCTTTGTAGTCAATGTACTTGATACCGGATTTCAAAAAACGGCAGTACTTTTTCTTCTTCTGCTCGGATGTTTGCGGAGTCAGATAGCGGATTTCATCGTTCTGTGCCATGATTAAGCCTCCTCTTTTTTGAAGTTGTTACGACGTTTTTCTGCGTACTCGAAAGCGTACTTGTCCAGACGCGTTGTGAGGAAGCGAATAATGCGCTCATCACGGCGGAACTCAGTCTCGAGCGTAGCGATAAAGGCGGGTTCTACATCAAACTGCAGCAAGGCATAGAATCCCGTCGTTTTACCTTGGATGGGGTAAGCCAATTGCTTCATGCCCCACTCCTCACGGTTCAAAATGGTACCGCCATTCTGCGTGAGAAGGTTCTCGAATTTGTCAACCGCTTCCTTCATCTGTGGTTCAGACAAAACGGGAGTCAACACGAAAGCGGCTTCGTAATGATTTAACATAATGTTAGTTAATGAATTTTGTTGTTAATAATTAAAAGAATAACAATGCTTTTGCGCGGTTTCACATCCTTGTCGCCTACGCAACAGAGCACATTCCACCCGAAAAAGCGTGCAAAGGTACAGCTTTTTTTTGAATAAAACAAATTTTTGGGGCTTTTTTTGCATTTTTCTTGCTTATTTCGGAAAAAAGCAGTACTTTTGCAGTCGAATTAGTGCGTTTCTTCGGCCCTGTAGTTCAATGGATAGAATACGGGTTTCCTAAACCTTAGATTCGGGTTCGATTCCCGACGGGGCTACATAACTTTCGGTGTCCTCCTTATAGGGGGACTTTTTTATTGTATTTTTCGCAAGGCGTTGAGCGATATATCGCTCGCGGGGCTGTCTTCACCCCGCGAGCTTGCAAGTATTAGAGCATTTCCACGCTGCGATTGACAAACTTAGCGAGTGCTTCTCCTTTGAGCAAGCCGCTTGCGAGGAGCGCGATGTCTATGAGTTGGTGCACTTTCTCGTTCTTCTCGGCGTGCGCGGCATAGACGCCCTTGAGTTGGTTGCGCAGGTCTGCTAACTCTTTCGTTACATTGGTAACGGCGTCTTTCTCCTCTTGCGTGAGGTCGGCGTCTTTCTTGCCTTTCTGCGCGGCTTTCAGGTCGTCCTCCTCTTTCTGCTTAGCGGCAATCTGCTCGTTAAGCGGTGCTACCTCGGTTGCTACGGCGCTGACTAACTCGTTCATCAAGTCGGTAACCTTGCTGTTGGCGGTGTTCACCACGAGGTTGTAGGAGTCGGGCATGGTGCCGTAGAACGACATTCCCTGCTGGTGGGCGGACATCTCTTTCATACGGCGCATGAACTCGTTCTGGGTGAGGAAGACGGGCAGTGCGTCTGCCGATACCGCCTCAAAGGAGACTACATAGTTGCTCTTGTCGCCCTTGGGCAGTTGGCTCTCGAAGGAGTAGCGCAGCGCGTCTTCCTGCTCGGTGGTGAGGCTGACCGCCTGCTTGTCCTCCTTCGCGATGAGGTTCTCTATCACATCGGAGTCCACACGCACGAAACGCAAGGCACCCTTCTTCTCCTCCGTCCCTTCGCCGTAGGACTTCTGCTCAAACTGCGACATCTGGTGCACATCCAGCTCGCCGTCCATGAGCAGCACGTCGTAGCCTTTCTCCTTCACGCGCTGGATATACGAGTATGACGCGTCGGGGTCTTGGGTATAGAGCAGGATGAGGTCGCCGTTCTTGTCGGTCTGCGATTCCTTCACAAGGTTCTTGTACTCCTCTAATGTGTAGTACTTGCCGTCGAGGTTCTTGAGCAGGTTGAAGCCCACAGCCTTGTCGTAGAACTTCTCGTCGGTCAGCATACCGAATTGGATGAACATCTTCACATCGTCCCACTTCTTCTCGAAGTTTTCGCGGTCTTCGCGGAAGATGGCCTTCAGGCGGTCGGCCACCTTCTTGGTGATGTACTGCGAAATCTTCTTGACGTTGCGGTCGCTCTGCAGGTAGGAGCGGCTGACGTTGAGGGGAATGTCCGGACTGTCGATGACACCGTGGAGCAGGGTGAGGAAGTCGGGGACAATGTTCTCCACGCTGTCGGTGACGAACACCTGGTTGCAGAAGAGTTGGATCTTGTTGCGGTGAATGTCGATGTTGCTCTTGATTTTCGGGAAGTAGAGCACGCCGGTGAGGTGGAAGGGGTAATCGACATTCAGATG
>CAMFEN010000206.1 GCA_945949375.1 uncultured Bacteroidales bacterium
ATCTCTACCAGCACAGCAGACACATGCGGCACGTAGGGCGACGGCTTCAGCATAGCAGTACACCCCGCCGAGATTGCACCCACCAGCGGATTGAGCAGGAGTTGCACAGGATAGTTCCACGGCGCGATAATCAACGCATTGCCCAGCGGTTCTTTCACGATCTTGCTCCGCCCCGGAAGGATAGCCACCGGCGAACATTTGCGCTCGGGCTTCGCCCATTTCTCGCACTTGCGGAGGTGTGTGCGAATCTCGCCATACACAATGCTTATCTCCGTCAAATAGGCTTCCTCGTAGGACTTATGCAGGTCTGTCCATAGCGCTTCCGTCAGCGGCTTCTCATACTGCTTTATCGCATCGCGTAACTTCCGTAGCATCGCCTTGCGGAAAGCCATATCCCGCGTCGCACCGGAGTGAAAATACGCCCGCTGCGCCTCATGAATGTGCTGAATAATCTCTTGCATCCTTTGCTAATTATGAATTTTGAATTATGAATTATGAGGGCATTGCCGATAACGAATTATGAATTATGAATTATGAATTATGAATTATGAGGGCATTGAATGTAACCTTTCAGAGCATGGGCACTCATAATTCTTAATTCATAATTCATAATTCTCACTTCCTTCCCGTAAAATGGTCCATCGCCCTAAATATACCAAATACAGTGCCGAACAGCCAGTCAAACACGCAGGTCGGCAGGATGCCTTGGAAGAAACGCACAAAATGGAATCCCCACGGCAGACCGCAGAAGTCTTGGTTCTTCTCTATTGCGCGGATAATCTTGCGGCTGGTCTTCTCTGGGTCGAGTATCGGGAAGATTGGCGACTCCACGCCGTTGAACATACCCGTGTTGATATAGTACGGCGCAATGGTCGTGAAATGTACATTCTTCTTCATCTGGTGCAACTCAATACGCACCGAGTCGCTCCAGCCTATCACTGCCCATTTGCTCGCCGCATACACCGACATCTTCGGGTTGCTTATCATGCCCGCCTCCGACGCGATATTGCAGATATGCCCTTCGTTCACGTCCAACATCGGCTGCAACGCTTGCAGCGCAAGCACCATCGGCGCTATCGTATTCACGCCAAAGGTCAGCCGCACATCGGCTATCGTGTTGTTGTTGAAGGTCTGATTGCCGCGCACGATACCCGCGCAGTTGATCAGCACGCCCACGCGCTCGAACTTCTTCAGCACCTCTTTGTAGGTCTCCACTACCAGGTCATCGTTCATCACGTCCACTTGATAGGTCGTTACCATACCGTGTTGGCTCAGTTCCTCTTTGGCAGCTGCCAGCGTCGTGGGATTTACATCCCAGATAATCAGGTTCTTAGCACCTTTCTCGAGGCATAGACGCCCCATAATCTTTCCTATCCCCGAAGCACCGCCGGTGATGAGGACATTCTTACCTTTAATCTTTGTCATACCTTAAAAAACAGACCGCTTCGCTGTTAGACCGCTTCGCTGTTAGACCGCTTTGCTGTAAGACCGCTTTGCTGTTAGACCGCTTGCGCTGTTTGACTGCTTGCGCTGTCCGACTGATTTGCATACAATACTATTTCAGTCGGATAGCACGAAGTGCGGTCTTTTGTCTTTCAGCGAACGAAGTGAGCGGTCGTTCAGTCGTAAGACGGTCTTTCAGCGGCGAAAGCCGCGGTCTCTAAATCCTACTTATACATAAACCGCTTAATCGAACGCTTCGGAGTCTTCTCAAACTCGTTCGCCACCAGTTCCACGTAGGCTATCTGGCTGTATTGCGGCAACTCTTTGTTCAACAGCTTACGGTTCTCTTCCATCAGTTTAGCGAAAGTCGGCTCGCCGTTCAGCAACTTATGTCCCTCCGGCGTATTGTCGGGGAATACCAGTGCCACCAACTTGCCTTCGCGCTCCACAACCACCGACTCTACCACGCCCGGCATGTTGTTCAACTTATCCTCTATCTCCTCCGGATAGATGTTCTGCCCCGAAGGACCGAGAATCATGTTCTTGCTGCGTCCGCGCAGGAAGAGGTTACCTGCAGCATCCAGCACGCCGAGGTCCCCCGTGCGCATCCAACCATCCTCGGTGAACACTGCTTTCGTCGCCTCTTCGTTCTTGTAGTAGCCTTTCATCACGTTCACGCCCTTCACCTGAACCTCGCCTTCTTTATGTTGCGGGTCGTCCGAATCTATGCGGATGTGGCATTGCGGAAGCTCTCTACCGCACGAGTGGAATACGAAACTCTGCCATGGAGAGTAAGAAATCAGCGGTCCGCACTCCGTCATACCACAACCCACGCAGTAGCAGAGGTTTACGTCTTTCAGCACTTGCTCCACCTCTTTGTTCAGCGCCGCGCCGCCGATAATCAGATAGCGCAACTCGTTGCCGAACGCTGCCATCAAGCTGTCGTGCACTTTCTTGCGAATCACATTCTTGATAATCGGAGTGTGCCACAGCACCTTCATTACAGGCTTGTGAATCACGGGGAACACCTTCTTCTTGATAATCTTCTCTATCACGAGGGGCACGGTCAGAATCATGTACGGGTGCACTTGCGCGAAGGCTTTCATCAGTGCCGATGGGGTGGGGGCTTTCGTCAGGAAGTACGTGCTCGAGCCCGAGCATACCTGATACAGGAACTCGAATGCCAAGCCAAACGCGTGGGCGATAGGAAGCATCGACACCACCTTGTCGTTGTCCGTACGCTTGATTTGGTCGAAGGCGAACTCAATGTTGCCTGACATGTTCTCTTGTGTCAGCATAACGCCCTTCGGAGCGCTCGTCGTACCCGAGGTATAATTGATAATCGCCAACTCTTTCAGGTTATCCGTCGGATAATTCACATCCTCGCGCGTTACACCGTTCGGATACTTGTTGGCAAACAAGGAGTCCACACTCGCGTATGCTACCTTAACATCCTCATTAGCAGCGTGATAGAGCGAGAAATCGTCCATGAAGACAACCCCCTTCAGCGCGGGCATCTCTTCGGGTTTAATCTTGTTGCGCACGTTCGGACCCACATACAATAGCGTAGCCTCAGAGTGGTTCACAAGGTTGTGAATACCTTCGCCCGTGAAGTCCGGCAGAATGCTCACTACCACTGCCCCATACGCCTCAATGGCAAGGAAAGTAACGCCCCAGTTCGAGCAGTTGCGACCGCACAATGCCACTTTGTCGCCCTTCTTGATGCCTAATGCCTCGAATGTAACGTGCAAACGAGCAATCTGTGCTGCCAACTCGCCGTAAGAATACTTGGTAGGATTGTCCAAATCTGCCAATGCAGGAGCGTCCCACCGACGCTTAATCGTATCTTGCAGATACGCTAAATAATGTTTTGTTGCCATATCTTAAATGATAAATCTAATTTTCCAATTAAGTCCAGAGCATGCGCCCTCTTAATTCTTAATTCATAATTCATAATTTCTTATCTCCGCTCGCAAAGGTACAAATAAAATCTTGAACATCTGTTCAATAATCATACCAAAATAACAATTT
>CAMFEN010000207.1 GCA_945949375.1 uncultured Bacteroidales bacterium
ATCGTTACTTTCACTAATGGGTTTGCCCAACGCAACATCCAAGATATGGTTGCGTGTCCTGCCTCGTGGTAGGCTATCGACTTCTTCTCCTCCGCGGTCATGATCTTCGTCTTGCGCTCCAAGCCGCCGATGATACGGTCCACAGCGTCCATGAAATCCTGCTTGCCTACTGCTTTATGCTCGTTGCGCGCGGCGATGAGTGCTGCCTCGTTGCATACATTGGCGATGTCCGCGCCCGAGAACCCCGGCGTCTGCTTTGCCAAGAAATCGACATCGAGGCTGTCGTCCAACTTCAGCGGCCGCAGGTGTACGCCGAATATCTCCTTGCGCTCCTGCAAATCGGGCAACTCTACGTGTATCTGTCGGTCGAAGCGTCCTGCGCGGAGCAGCGCTGCATCCAGCACGTCGGCGCGGTTGGTCGCCGCAAGGATAATCACGCCGGAGTTCGTGCCGAAGCCGTCCATCTCGGTGAGCAACTGGTTGAGCGTGGATTCGCGCTCGTCGTTGCCGCCGCTCATCATTGCGTTCTTACCTCGCGCGCGTCCTATCGCATCTATCTCGTCGATGAAGATGATAGACGGTGCTTTCTCTTTCGCTTGTCGGAAGAGGTCGCGCACTCGGCTTGCGCCGACGCCCACGAACATCTCCACGAAGTCGCTACCCGACATCGAGAAGAAGGGCACATCCGCTTCGCCTGCTACGGCTTTCGCCAGCAGGGTCTTACCTGTGCCCGGAGGACCTACCAGCAGCGCACCCTTGGGTATCTTACCGCCTAAGTCGGTGTATTTCTTCGGGTTTTTCAGGAATGCGACTATCTCTTGCACCTCCTGCTTCGCGCCGTACAAGCCTGCCACGTCTTTGAAGGTTACCTTGTCTTTCTTGTCTTTGTCGAAGACTTGCGCTTTCGCCTTGCCGACGCCGAAGATACCGCCTGCTCCGCCTGCTGCGGCACCCATGCCGCGGCTAATCCACACGAAGAAGAGAATCATCAGCGCAAAGGGCAGCACGTTCACCAGTATCAGGTACCAATAGTCTTTTGACTTCTCATAGCGCACGTCTATCGCCACTTTGCCCGCCGCCTTGCGGTTGCTGTTCACGCTGTCAAGGTATTTCGAAAACTCCTCCACCGACGGAATCTGCGATGCCACCTCGCCTTTCGCCTGCTCGCCTTTGCCTTGGTCGCCAAACACCAATACATAACTCTGCGGCTTCACCAAGGCTTTCGCACGGTTATCATCGTACACCGTAATGTCTTTCACGGCGTCGTTCTCAATGTACGCTACAAACTTCGTGTAACTCAACTCTTTACTGGCAGCACTGCCTGTTTCATCGCCGAACATCCACATTGCCAGCAGAAAAAACGCTACACTATACAACAACCAACTCACCCAACGCCAGCGGTTGGGCTTCTGGTTGTTCGGCTTCATGTTCGGGAAATTGTTGTTAGAAGGATTAGGATTTTGCTCACTCATAATAATCTTAATTTTGAATTATGAATTATGAGCACATTGCTTACCACATTTCAGAGCCTGGGCACTCATAATAATCTTAATTTGCCTGGGCACTCATAATTCATAATTCATAATTTATATCTCTTTCACCACCCCGTCTTCCCAGAGGTGCTCAATATCGTAGTAGGCGCGGGGTTCACGCTGCATGATATGGACAAAAACTGTGCCATAATCCATTGCCACCCACTCTGCGTTCTCCATGCCTGCCACGCTCAGCGGATGCACATGCGTCTCGGTGCGCACATGGTCGTCCACCTCATCGGCGATGGCAGCCACCTGCGTGTTGCTGTTGCCTTCTGCTATCACCATAAACTCTGCAGGTGCCTCTTTAATCTTGCGCAAGTCTATCGTTACGATGCGTTCACCCTTGCGATTTTGGATACCCTCGATAATTGTATCCACCAGTTTCTCAGTACTAATCTCTGCCATATCTGAATTTTTTTTAGGTCATTTGCCTTTTCGCCGCAAAGGTACAAAAATTATTCCAAATACGCAAATAAATCTAACTTATTGCGTTTTTTTGCCTATCAAGTAGCACAAACTTATTGAATCTGCTTAAAAACAAACAGAGGCTGCCTGCGGGGGCGTCATACTCAGCCATGTTGAAGAACTCGCTCCAGAACGGGTCGGCTTGGTATATGGATAGATTTGGGAATAAGTTTTGGCGGAAACAAACAAAACTGCTTTTCTTTGAGTTATGCAAGAGATAGGGCAGAGAGATATAGAATACTTGTGGGGAAAAGGGCTTTTGTTGGCAGAGATACCTGCGCAGCCGCAGGTACAGCGCACCTCTTAGATGGCTAAATAACCTAATAATAACCTAATAATAACCTAATAATAACCTAATCTATACTCGGAAAAGTATGGAGCTTTTGCTTATGTCAGAAAAAAGCAGTACCTTTGCAGCGCAAACGGTAGAATTTTTGGATTGGCTATGGGAAAAGTTATGATAAAGATTGTTTCGCCTTCCGGGGCGATAGACCCTCGGTATATAGACCTTGCTACGGAGGTGCTGCGTGGGTGGGGCTATGCGGTGAGCGCGGCGGAGCATGCCCGCGGCAAGGTTGGTCGCTTCGCTGCGAGCGATGATGAGCGCGTGGCAGACTTGGCAGACGCGCTGGCAGACCCTGCGGTGGATATGATTTTATGCGCCCGCGGAGGGTATGGTTTGCAGCGGATTATCGACCGCATACCGCCTATCCATAAGCCTATCATCGGCTTCTCTGATATCACTGCGCTACACATGCTCGCCGCCCAAACGGGGCAGGCCACGATACACGCGATGATGTGCAAAGGAATTATGGATGAAGGATTAAGGACACAGGATAAAAGACTAAAAAGTTCTGTAGATGAAGGATTAAGGATTAAGGATGAAAGACTAAATAGTGCCGACTCTGAGGGTGCGGCTCCTGATAAAATCGGGATAAACTTCCGACCGCACCTCCTTGATACTTCAGAAACGAAGGTAATAAGTCCTTTATCCTGTGTCCTTCATCCTTCATCCATGCTTCAACGGGCATTGGCACATGAGACGTTGCATTATGAACTGCCGGCGCACCCGCTCAATAGGGCAGGGAAAATAAAAGGCACACTCGTAGGCGGGAACCTGAGTGTGCTATACGGCTTGCAGGGGACTGCGTATGGTTTGGATGAAAGATTAAGGATGAAGGATAAAAGACTAAATAGTAACGACTTCAAGGAGGTGCGGTCTATAGGCCGCAACCAATACAAAGATGCCTCAGAGACAAAGGTAATAAGTCCTTCATCCTGTGTCCTTCATCCTGCGTCCTCCCCCATTCTCTTTATCGAGGACGTAGGGGAGCGGCATTACCACATCGACCGCATGATGAACAACTTGCGGTTGAGCGGGGTGTTAGCCAATATAAGCGGACTGATTGTGGGGCAGTTCAGCGACTGCGAGGACGACCCC
>CAMFEN010000208.1 GCA_945949375.1 uncultured Bacteroidales bacterium
CTGGAGTTCAGACGTGTGCTCTTCCGATCTCAGCGTGGGACTCACAGGCGGCAGCGATGTCATCAACATACCCGACTCCTACGAGATGCCCCGCAACGCCCTCGACCTGAATATCGGATACACATGGACGATGGAGAAGACCCCCTCCAACTCCCCCTACAAGAGCACCCCAAAAATCAAAGATTTTTCGGGGCCCCCGCAAGGGGGAGAGACTAACGCCCCGAGCAAGCCCTCGAGCCTTACCATCCGCTTTGCGGCGAAGGATGTGATAGGTGAAGCGGTGGTCTATCAGCAAATAGGCACCTATTCGCTCCCCGAAGGCAAGACCCAAGAGGTGAAAGAGACCACCCGCTCCTTCCGCCCGGGCAGGAACTTCACCCTCACCCTGCAATATCAATTCTAAGAAGCCTCATAGAAAATATAGAAAGCCTAGAATCCCTAGAATTTCTAGAACCCATAGAACCCCTAGAATTTCTAGAACCCCCTAGAATTTCTAGAGGAAAAAATAACTAACCCAAAAACAAAAATCAACAATGAAAAGAAATCTTTTCAACCTGATGGCAATCGTAGCCATCGCTGGTGCTACCCTCGTAGCATGCCAACCCACCCAAGAACCCACCGATGAGACCAACCGCAACTGGTCGGAAGACGGCGGTCTGCGCGCAGCGGACAACCTCCTCTTCGGTGACACCATCGGCAACGGCGACGACGAGTTCGTCTTCACCGGCACGCAGACGCTCAAGAAAGGCAAATACCTCCTCCACGGATGGGTCTATATCGCTGACGGCGCTACGCTCACCATCGAGCCGGGTACCGTCATCCTCGGCGACAAAGACACCAAGGCGTCGCTCATCGTAGAGCGCGGCGGTAAACTCTACGCAAAAGGTACGGCAAGCGAACCTATCGTCTTCACTTCCGAGCAACCCAAGGGGCAACGCCGCCCGGGCGACTGGGGAGGTCTCATCCTCTGCGGACGCGCCAACAACAACCAGACCGAGCAGCAAATTGAGGGCGGTCCGCGCTCCAAGCACGGCGGCAACGACAACGCCGACTGCTCCGGCGCACTGAGTTATGTCCGCGTGGAGTTCGCAGGATACCCCTTCCAGACCGACAAGGAGATCAATGGTATCACCCTCGGCTCCGTAGGTAGCAGCACGCAGATTGACCACGTGCAGGTATCCTACTCCAACGACGACTCTTTCGAGTGGTTCGGCGGCGCTGTCAATTGTCAATACCTCGTGGCTTACCACGGATGGGACGATGATTTCGACACCGACAACGGCTTCTCCGGGCATGTGCAGTTCGGTCTCTCCGTGCGCAACTCCCGTCTCGCCGATGTCAGCCAGTCCAACGGCTTCGAGTCGGACAACTGCGCCGACGGTGCATCCGTCTCGCCTTACACCACCTGCGTCTTCTCCAACATGACTTTCATCGGTCCGAAAGCCGACGCACAGTTCCAAAACAATACCGACTATATTAACGGTGGCGACTTCTTCCCCAACAACGGCTCCTCGCTCGGTAAGTTCCAAGCAGGTATGCACCTGCGCCGCAACACGCGCCTCTGCTGCTTCAACTCTGTCTTCGCAGGGTGGCCTATCGGTATCATCGTGGACAACGAGAAGGGCAACTCATGGCAAGCAGCGAAGGACGGACTGCTCCAAGTGCAGAACACATGGATTGTGGACGCAGACATCCTCGGCTCCGACATGAACAAGCTGTACAAAGACAGTTGCGCACTCGACTACGATGCAAAGACTTTCGACCCCTCCAAGCCCTACTCTTTCTCCCACGAGTTCTTCCTCGCGCAGAGCGGCAACAAGCAAGCCACTGCCGCAGAGGCACTACTCAATTTGTCCAACTACATGCCGCAATTGGGTAGCCCATTGCTCAACGCCGCTGCCTTCACCGCCAGCGCACTTAACGGCTTTGAGCCCGTGGCGTATGTAGGAGCCTTCGACGGCACCAACGACTGGACCAAAGGCTGGACCAACTTCGACCCCCAGAACACCGACTACTAAGAACATCTCATTATCTCTCATTAACAAATAATTATCAGTCTTTCTTTTAACGTAACGTGAGTTCGATATAAGATTTTTAGTATAGATTTTCTTTTGATTTCTGAGCGTAGCGAAACAAAAAGACAATCGCTCATCCTATTTTTAGAAAAGATTTTTAGTAAGATTATGGATTAGATTTTTCGATGTTATCCCTTACAAATCATTGCAAAAAATAACGCAAAAATCTTAACTGATAATATCGTGAGCGATAATTTTTACCCTTTCGCTTCGCTCAGAAATCTATATAAAATCAAAAAGAAAATCTTTTGGTAAAATATATCTTATATGTCGTGGCTTATTTCAAACTCACGTTAACATATAATTGCCGTGTAATTATTCGTTAATTTTCCCATGGCTGCCTTACCCTCTCAACGGTTGGGCAGCCTTTTCAATGCCTGCTTACCACGATATACCCAACTGCCTATTAGCCGTCCATTACGGCAACGACACGGAAACGACACGGAAACGACACGGCAACGACACGGCAACGACACGGCAACGAGAGCAGAGACGAAGCAGACAAAAAGCAGACAATATAAGGAAACTATGCAAAAATAATTAATGAATAATTACACGGCAATTATATGTTAACATGAAAACGGCAATTATATGTTAAAAAAACGACACCACCTCTTGCATATTTCCCCAAAAAGCAGTACCTTTGCGCTGCGAATAAAAAACAACGAACCCAACGAGCCTATGAACCACCTGCATCGTAGAGGCGATGCGTACATACATACTTTATAGCGTTACAAGCCGAACTTGACATTTTGGAAACTGGACACTTTCAAAATCTCAATGAGAATCAAGCAAAAGCCAACTGACGCTCACGCCACCGCGTGGGCTTTTGCATAGTAAATTTGATTCTCAAAGGTAGTCCAGAACCTCAAAATGTCAGATGAGCGAACGAAAGTTCACGCCTTCTTTTTGCTTTTTAATGAACCTTTAATGGGCTTTAATGGAGACATATATCAGAGAATATCAAGAAATAATTAATGAACCTTTAACGGGCATTAACGGAGGCATATAACGGAGTATAAACCAAAAACAATATCATATATTAACTTTTAATCAACACACATTATGAAAAAGGTATCCATTTTTCTATGCATGGTGCTATGTAGCATAGCCCTGCATGCAAATGTCGTAACCGGTACCTGTGGCGACAACCTCACATGGTCGTACGACACCGACACCAAAGCCCTCACCATCGAAGGTACAGGAGACATGAGTTACGATGCTGTCCCATGGGAACAGGTCAAAGGCGACATCCTCTCCGTCTCCCTACCCGACGGACTAACGAGCATTGGAGGCGATGCGTTCAGTGGTTGCTCCTCCCTCACCTCCATCACCCTCCCCAACTCCGTAACAAGCATTGGA
>CAMFEN010000209.1 GCA_945949375.1 uncultured Bacteroidales bacterium
GCTTGCGGAAGAGTCGTTTTAGGAGGGCGAGCAACAATGCTCCTTTGCTCAGTTTCGGCGCGAAGACAGAGACCGGCGTGAAGAAAGAAACAATTGATGAGAAGGTGTGCCCTACCCTACGGAAACGGTTCAGGATATGATTGACCTCTCGCTGTATGCCAGCAACATCCTTTTGCAGGGTTGCTTGCTGGCAGTTGGCACGTTGCTGCAAGGTTTGTCTTGCGGCGGCAATATCGTTTAAGGAGCGTATGTGCGACAGATTAGGCATGGGTAACCTCCTTTCCTGTTGCGTCCGACGGAGTAGCATCGTGGCTAAACAAGATACCACTCAACGCTGCAACTATCGGGTTGATAAACCATTGCTTGCGGAATATAACTGCCAGTATCAGTTGCAAGAGGAAAAAGCCGCCTATGATAAGGAACGATGCCCATAAGGGCAGCCATTGCGCCAAGACAAATGCCAACGTTATTGCCCCAAAGCCCATCACGGCAAAGAGCAAGAGAATAACGACCAAAGCAAAGAGAATGAGCCCGATAATCTTACTCAGTTTCTCCAGCAGCCCGAGGCGCAAGAGGTCATACTGCGTATTGAGATACGCACGGGTATCAGCCAGCAGTTTTTGGTATTGTTCGTCGGAAAGCATAGGGATTTACGATTTGTTGTCAGCGAGGGCTTCGTCTATAGCGGCTTCGAGTTCATCGTCGGTGAAGTAGTCGTGCAAACGGTTTTTTACCTTAGCGACAAAGGCATCCCACTCTTGAGGGTTAAGGTACAAGCCCTTTTCTTTGGCAAGGGCGATAATTTGCGCGCGCGTCTCCGCGCCACTCTTGGGGGCAGTCAGCAAAGCGACTGCTGCGCCTACCAATGCACCTCCGGCAAAGGCGGCGAATAGTTTTGCTAAGTCTTTCATAGGGGTTGAGAGTTTAGAGTTTAGGGTTTAGAGTTTAGAGACCCTCCCTTCCTCCCTTAAGGGAGGAGATTCTTGGGAGGGAGGTATTTAGATTCTTACAAATATCGTACCAGAAAAAGAGGTTATGTCGTATAACATATTTAATTAGCAAAAAAGACAGCCGTTTGGGCTGTCTTTTTTGTTACTTACGAATACCGAGTTGCTTGATGATAGCACGATAGCGCTCGATGTCCTTCTCTTTGAGGTAGTCGAGCAAGCGACGACGCTTACCTACCAGCGTGGTCAGCGCACGCTCTGTCCCGAAGTCCTTGCGGTTGGTCTTGAGGTGCTCGGTGAGGTGGTTGATACGGAAGGTGAAGAGTGCGATTTGGCTCTCGGCGGAGCCGGTGTTCTTTGCGTCGTTGCCGTACTGTGCAAACAACTCTGCTTTCTTTTCAGAAGTCAAGTACATGACAATAAATAAAGTTGATAAGTTAAACAATTACAACAAAGCAACACTCTATTTGACAATTGGACAATTGGACAATTGACCTTTTGACAATTTCTTGGTAGAAACTTCGTTGCATTTATGCTTTCGCGTGGAAAGCGGGTGCAAAGGTACGGAAATTATTTGAATTATGCAAATAATTCGGTATTATTTTTTAATTTGGAATGGGAAGGAGCCGATTAAGTTGCCGTCGGCGAAGAAATCAGCGTTGTAGTAGCCTGTTTCGGGTGCTTCGCTGAGCGCCCAATAGATGGTTCCGGAGAACTCTTCGCCTGCATACTCGAAATCCTGCGCCATGGTGTATCCGATTTCGCTGTTTTCAAAGGGGAAGAGTTTGGCGGAGTCTTCACCGAGGAGGTTACCGTTGGGGTCGATGAGTCGGACATAGAGAGTTTTGATGCCCGGGTCGCAAGTGATGTTCTTTGCGATGGTATAGTTGAACTGCCATTTTCGTATCTGGCTGACAATGCGCGTTTTACGGTCGTTTTTATTTAGCGTGATGAGGGCACAGTTGTCGAGTTCGAGCATGGAGGCTCGCATAACGGTCTCGGTTAGTTGTGTGTTGGTTTGTGCGAGTTGCTCGTTGTGTTGTGCGAGTTGTCGGTTGTTTTGCCTATATTGCTGATTTTCAGCGGTGAGTCGTTGGTTGGTTGCATTGAGTGAGTCGATTTGTCGGACATATTCGACCATGACGGCTCTGACGGTGGCGAGTTCTTTTTTTAGTTCAGCAATGCGTCGTGCGTTGGTGGCTTTGGTGATTCGCAGTTCTTCGAGTAGGTCTTGTACGCGCTGTTGTTCTCGCGAGAGGAGGTCTTGGAGGGAGTCGTTTTGTATGCTCATGTTTTGGTATCCGTCGAATTGGATGGCGAGGTCTTCGTACTCCTCTTGTAGTTCAGATTTCTCGTATTCCATGAGTTCGACGACTTCGTTCATCTCTTGTCGTTGGCGTAAGTTGAGGAAGATGAGTGCGGCGATGCCGAGGGTGAGGATGATGATGATGGGTATAACGACTTTTTTGTTCATAATTTGTCAAGTATTAGCGATTTCGGGTGCAAAATTAGCATTTTTTTTCGAGATGTGCAAATGTTTGGGAGTGTATTGCTATTATTTCGGTTGTATTTTGGGCGGGCCGGGAGATTGAGCGTGGCATTGTAGAGCGGAGGTTGCTAATTCCACCACTTTACTCCACTTTGTTTATAAATTGCATATCTTAATGAATTACTGCTAATTATCCTATTTGTTAAATTGTTGAAAGTATATTAATAAGATTGCAGATAATTTTTTTGTGGGGAAAAGTGGGGAAATATCATTTTTTTTTCGTATCTTTGCAGCGGAATTTGAAATAGATATGAGTACATTTATCGGAAATATAGCGGGCAGGTGCGATGAGAAGGGTCGTATATTTGTGCCTGCTGTGTATCGTCGGATTCTTTCGGAGAACGGTTCGAAGCGTGTAGTGATGCGGCGTGACACGGATAATGCGTGCCTTGTGTTCTATCCGGAAGAGGTATGGAATGGTAAGGTGGAGGCGCTTCGTGGTGCGTTGAATGAGTGGGATCCTGAGGATCAGATACTGTTGATGCAGTTTATGTCGGACGCGGAGTTTATGGAAATGGACGGTCAGGGTCGTATTCTGCTGTCTCGGCGTGTATTGGAGATGGTGGGCGTGGAGCAGGAAGTGCTGTTTGTGGGGATGCTTGACCGCTTTGCTTTGTGGTCGCCGACGCAGTTTGAGTCTCGTAAGTTGGAGCAGAAGGAATTGGCGGTGCGTATTCGCGCGAAGATGATGGCGGGTTCGGCGGTGGCAGATAAATAGACGTTTGTCTGTTAATTTGGGTTATTTTGTAACATTTTGATATTTTATTCACGAAGCTTTTCGATGCTTTTGAGCCCGTTTAGACCCTTACTTAACCCTTATTTAACCCTTATAAAAATCACATATTCGGAGGGTTTTTAAAGGATTGACATTTTGTAAAGAGATTTTGGAATTATTTTAACAAAGCGATAATATGGAATCCGTTTACCA
>CAMFEN010000210.1 GCA_945949375.1 uncultured Bacteroidales bacterium
GAGATCGGGACGGGTGACTGGAGTTCAGACGTGTGCTCTTCCGATCTCCTGCAAGTAGAGATTAAGCAGAGCGAGATACGGCGCACCCGCCTCCAATTGGAGAGCGGTCTCCGCCTTGCCAAACGCGCCCTCGCCGTAGCCATAGGAGTAGAGGATGACATCGTCCTATCCACGGACCCCCTCCAACTCCCCCTACGAGAGCACCCCAAAAATCAAAGATTTTTCGGGGACCCCGCAAGGGGGAGAGTAGATGAATTACCTTCGTCTATAGATACGAATCTTTCCCCCTCCCTTGTAGGGAGGGACGGGGTGGGTCCTCTTTCCCCCTCCCTTTGTAGGGAGGGGTGGGGAGGGTCCTCCCCCGAGCACGACCTCCTTGCCCTTCAAGTGGAGGCGGCACAACTGCAGAAACGCATGGTGCTGGCGGATGCTCTGCCGCAGGTGACGATAGGGGCGAATTATAGTTATGGCAAGTTCCAAGCCGACATTCTCCGCAACGGTTTCGGCAGCGAGACGGGCAACGGACTGCTGTTCGTGAGTGTGAAAGTGCCGCTTACTGAGTGGTGGGACACGGGGCATAAACTCAAAGAGCACTCGCTGGCGGTGGAGCAGGCGCGGATAGAGCAGGAGCACCGCTCCGCGATGCTTGACATCCGCACGCAGCAGGTATGCGACCAACTGCAGCAGGCTATCCTCATGGTCTCAGAGCAGGAGCAGGTGCTGAAGAAAGCGCAGCAGAACTACCAACTCATGCAGGCGAACTACCAAGCCGGCATGGCGACGCTCACCGACCTGCTCACCGCACAGACCACGCTCCTCAAGGCGCAGAACGACCTCACCGATGCAATCATCGCCTATCGCGTCTCCGCCCGCCGCTATGCCGACCTCACCCGCTCTAACCGTAGCCGCTCCTCGGTATCGAATCCCTCCCCCTTTAAGGGGGAGCCGGAGAGGGTCTCCCACAAAGCGCAGCAGTTCACCTCCCACCAATATGCGTCCGCTATTGACCATAGCGAGCGCCATACCCTAAACCTACAGAAATACGACATTCCTTTCCCCTTCCATAGTTTTTGGTAAAGGACCGCGCATTGCGCGCTGAAAGACTGTCTTGCGACTGAAAGACCGTCTTGCGACTGAACGACAAAAAGACCGCTCACTTTGTTCGCTGTAAGACTGATATGGTCTCAGAAATGGTATCCTCTGCAAAAATCCCATGAATCTCGTGAGCGTCAGCGAACAGGAATAGGAAAACTCCTTGCTGCGGGCTACGCCCTTGCAGAGATGAGGAAGGATTCTTAGCGGATGTTGGCAAATCAGTCTTTCAGTGAAACGGTCGGACAATGAAATGGTCTTTCAGCAAAGCGGTCCAACAGCGAAGTGGTCTTTCAGCGAAAGCGGTCTAACTTACCAACAAAATAACCTTTACAACTATGGACGTATCAATTGTAATACTTACCCTTGTTTTCTTGGCAATGTTCCTTGTGCCTTTCCTTTCCATCAGCATCATGCAGAAAGTAAAAGAGCACAAGAAACGCAAAGAAACTACTCCCCATAAGGGGGCATAAAGAGACTATAACCTGCGAATATACTTTCGCCACTTAAGCGGAATACTTACCCGTAAATAACGAAAGAGGCTGTCTAATAATTCACGTTAGACAGCCTCGTTTGTGCTATAAGTACTTCGACCTTCAATAAAGGTGTGCAAGAGATCAAGGAAAAGAAGTGCTAACAAACATAATAATTGGAAAAAAAATGAAATAAATTTGTGTATATCGCCAAAATATACTATCTTTGCAACCAGTTTTAGAAACGAATAGTAGGTATCAGGAGTAACGCCCTGATTGAAAAGGGAATACGGTGAGAATCCGTAACAGACCCGCTGCTGTAAGTCCGCACACTCATTTAGAGTTGAGAGTTGAGTGTGTTTTTCGCAAACAATCCACTGATAGGGGGCAACCCTATTGGGAAGGAGGCGAAATAGGATAAGTCAGAAGACCTGCCTATTGTTCCGTTCAGCAACCGCTTTCGAGGAATGAAGCGTGAACGAATAGGCTGTAGGGTGGGGGATACATCATTCAATTAACAATTAACAATTGAGAGTTGAGAGTTTCCTGTCCCAAAGAAAGGCAAGCATATACGTTCCGTTTACTCGAAAGAGTAGGCGGAATGTTTGTTTTACTTAACTGCTCAAATAGTAAATAGTCAAATAGTCAAATTGTCAAATCATGGACACTTACATCATCAAGCGAGACGGGAAGCAGGAGTCTTTCTCTATCGACAAAATCAAGAATGCAATCTCTAAAGCATTCATCGCATCCGGCACGTTTGCTACAGAAGAAACCCTTTCCGCTTTGCTCTCGCGCCTTCGCATTCACAGCGGCATCAGCGTGGAGGAAATCCAAAACCAAGTGGAAGTAGCCCTCATGGCGGAGCACTACTACACCGTAGCGAAAAACTATATGATTTACCGCTACCGCCATACCAAAGACCGCGAGACGCTCGAGAAACTCGACTTCCTCATCTCCTATTGCTCTGCCACCAATGCCGCCACAGGAAGCAAATACGACGCCAACGCCAATGTGGAGAAGAAGAACATCGCCACGCTCATCGGCGAATTGCCCAAGAGTAATTACATTCGTCTTAATCGACGCATGCTGTGCGACCGCATAGAGAAGATGTACGGCAAGGAGTTGGCGGACAAATACATTACCCTGCTCAAGCAGCATTTTATCTACAAGAACGACGAGACCTCGCTTGCCAACTACTGCGCCAGCATTACCATGTACCCTTGGCTGCTCGAAGGCACGAAACCCATTGGCGGCAACGCCACCGCACCCACCAACCTTAAGTCTTTCTGCGGCGGCTTTATCAACATGGTCTTCATGGTCTCCTCTATGCTCTCCGGCGCCTGCGCCACACCCGAGTTCCTCATGTATATGAACTACTTTATCGAGCAGGAATACGGTGAAGACTACTACCTCCGTGCCGACGAAGTGGTGGACTTGTCGAAGAAAAGACGCACTATCGACAAGGTCATCACCGACTGCTTCCAGCAGGTAGTCTATTCCATCAACCAGCCTTCGGGGGCCCGAAACTTCCAGTCTGTCTTTTGGAATATCAGTTACTACGACCGCTACTATTTCCAAAGTATCTTCGGCGAGTTTCGTTTCCCGAACGGCGACCGCCCGCATTGGGATTCGCTCAATTGGCTGCAACAGCGTTTCATGCGTTGGTTCAACGCCGAACGTACCCGCGCCGTGCTCACCTTCCCCGTTGAGACCATGGCGCTCCTTAGCGAGAACGGCGATGTAAAGGACAAGGAGTATGCCGATTTCACTGCGCAGATGTACGCCGAAGGGCACTCTTTCTTCACCTACCTGAGCGACAATGCCGACTCGCTCAGCTCCTGCTGCCGTCTGCGCA
>CAMFEN010000211.1 GCA_945949375.1 uncultured Bacteroidales bacterium
CCCATATAGATATCATAGTCAGCAATATAGTTCTCCGCATCGGCATACGCTTGCGCCACCTCCTGCTCCACGCGGGCGGGGACGCGGGTGGTGAACATATCGCCCATGCGAGCCGCAGCCCACTCGAAGCGCGACCAACTGCCGCCGAGCGCGTTCTTCTCCGCCAAGGTATAGTGCGGGAAGTTGAGGATAGTGAGAAACGCCATCTTATTGGCGAACATATCATCGCTGAAATGCGCCATCGGGCTGTAGGCACTCATTATCCAATCGGGCTCGCCCGGGGTAGCGGCATTGGTCAGTTGCGTAGGCTTGAGCAACTCCACCGACAGCATATCCGCCGACTCGTAGCAACGCTCCCAGATACGCGACAACTGCTCCAGCAGCGCGGCTCTCTCGGTCTCGTCAGCCGCCACTTGCGCCACGGCAAACGCCCGAAACTCCTCTGCCGTGCCGTCCTGCGACTGCCATAGCGCCGCCGCCTGCGCCACACCGCGCGCCACCCGCGCACTGTCAATTTCGGGCTTCGCTGCCATCACTGCCGCCACCGTCTCACGCACATCCTGCTCCGTGAGCACACTATCTGCGGTCTTCACACAACTTGATAATAACACCATAGAAAAGAAAATACCTAATACCTTTTTCATAAGACTAATCAATTTGACAATCTGACAATTTACAATTTGAAAAATTAGCCCCGACAGATCGGGGCGTACCCTGACAATTTGACAACTTCGCAATCTGACAATTGACAACCTCTGCCCAAAATCCTCTCTTTCTCTGCGAGGGCAATGCCCGAAGCAAGGTGTTGTATATCCTGCTCGCTACGCTCACGAGATTCTAAGGATTCTTATAGAGCATTGCTATATCATTGTCAATTGTAAATTGTCCAATTGTAAAATATCAATACGCTTCCTCGGCGTTGGGGAAGGATCCGTCTTTCACCGCATCGATGTAGTTGCCCACTGCCGCGCTCACCTCGCCTGCCAATTCGGCAAAGTGGCGCAAGAACTTCGGTTTGAAGCCCGTGTTCAACCCCAGCATATCGTGTAGCACCAGCACCTGCCCGCTTGTGGCATTACCTGCGCCGATACCTATGGTCGGGCAACTCACCGCCTCCGTAACCTTTGCTGCCAGCGCGGCAGGTATTTTCTCTAATACGATAGAGAAGCAACCTGCTTCGTCCAGCAGTTGTGCATCACGCAGCAATTTCTCCGCCTCTTTCTCCTCTTTCGCCCGCAGCCCGTAGCCGCCAAACTGATTGACGCTCTGGGGGGTTAGTCCAAGGTGTCCCATCACGGGCACACCAGCCTGTACCAAGTGGCGCACCAGCGGCACTATCTCCTCGCCGCCTTCCATCTTCACCGCGTCTGCCCCACTCTCTTTCATCATGCGGATGGCATTGCGCACACCATCTTCTGCGCTCACCTGATAACTGCCAAAGGGCATATCGGCAACTACCAAACAATGCTTCGCGCCGCGCACCACGCCCTTTGTAAGGAATATCATCTCATCGAGCGTGATAGGCAGGGTGTACTGGTTGCCACATACCACGTTGCTGGCGCTGTCGCCCACGAGTATCATATCCAGCCCCGCCTCGTCCAGAAGGCGCGTGAGGGTGAAGTCATAACTGGTCAGCATGGTGATTTTCTCACCTGTTGCTTTCATCTGACGAATCTTTGCGGTCGTCATCCGCGAGTTTTGTACATGTACTGACATAACTATATTTGACAATTTGACAATTTACAATTTGACCACCGGCAAGCGCGCTACCCGCGACAATCACGGATAAAACGGCATACAAGCATCGGTATGTACCATTTAGCAGGCGGGGACGCCTGCGCACCCGGACATTTCACCTGACTATCCGAACAAATTTCCAATTTGAGCGGCAAAGATACTGCTTTTTTCTCGAATTTGCAAAAGAAATTTGCACAATTCGTTAAAAAGCAGTACCTTTGCGATGAAAATGGTTACCGGACAGTGGTTAGAGTTATTCTGAGTATTCTGAAAATTTGAGATTTAGCAGGCGGGGACGCCTGCGCACCCAGACATTTATTCAGAATGTTCAGAGCATACGCCCTCATAATTCTTATCTCCGCTTCGCTACGAACGATTGTTTCTTATCTCCGCTACGCTCCGAACGATTTTTTCATAATTCATAATTCATAATTAACAATGCGTTCCACCCCCCTAATATACCTATTGCTCTCCGTTAGCCTGTTGGGGCTGTTTCTGTTAGACCTCAGCGGGGGCACTATCTGGCTCAATCCCGTCTCGATCTTCGGTGAGGAAGGAAAAATAATAGCAGGCGAGGACGCCTGCGCACCCGGACTAACTCGTCAGATTCTACTCAACCTGCGCCTGCCCAAAGCCCTCACGGCATTGTTGGCAGGCATCGGGCTCTCGGTCTCGGGCTTGCTCATGCAAACGCTCTTCCGCAACCCCTTAGCGGGTCCCTATACCCTCGGCGTGTCGTCGGGAGCAAGCCTCGGCGTGGCGTTGCTGACGATGTGCGGCTTCTCGCTCACCGCGCTGCATGCCGCTTTCTCCACATTCACCGCCGCCATCCTCGGTGCCGCGCTCGTCCTGCTGCTGGTGATGGCAGTGTCGCACAAAGTACGAAGCAACGTCTCCCTGCTCATCGTCGGCATGATGTTCGGCTCTATCGCCGGCGCATTGGTCAACTTGATACAGAACTTCGCCAACCCCGACTCGCTCAAACTCTTCATCGTTTGGACGCTCGGCTCGCTCACCAATGTCGGTTGGCAGCAGTTGCCGCTCCTTGCAGCGGTCGTACTCGCGGGTATGCTTATCTGCCTCTTCCTGATGAAGCCCCTCAATGGCATGGCATTAGGCGAGGAGTACGCACGGGGCTTAGGCATTCGCGTGGAGCGTGTGCGGCTGTGGATAGTGATTGCCACGGGCTTGCTCGCAGGCGGTATCACAGCCTATTGCGGACCGATTGCCTTCATCGGCGTGGCGGTGCCGCATATCGCCCGCGGTATCTTCCGCTCGTCAAACCACCGTCTCACCCTACCCGCTACCGCACTCATCGGAGCAAACATCCTGCTACTATGCGACTTTGTCTGCTCCATCTTCACCTACCCTCTCCCCATCTCCACCGTCAGCGCCCTCTTCGGTGCACCCATCATCATCTACATCATCCTTAAGATGAAAGGATAAAGGACTACTTTTGTCCTTATAAGTTCCATAATACCCTCAGCCTGACAATGCGCATTGTCAGGCTGAGTTGTTTAATATTCATTCTGTCAGAATGAGACGAAGAGGGTGTAGTCCGTGCCGTCTTCCATGATACTGCTGCCTGCATGGGCAGTGGCGGGGAGTATCGGGGAGGTTGATGACGACTGCTGCTTGGTGATGAGGTTGGTCGGTCTATATTGTATCGGAATACACAAGCCA